>JAZSLO010000066.1:0-2772 GCA_045535415.1 Eubacteriales bacterium | reverse complement strand
ATTTCAGCCTCATCATAAAGTCTCATTACAGAAGGCTTAAACTTCTGAAGAATTTCTTTTGATGCGCTGAAAGCATCAGACATATTCTTGAAGAGGAAACCTCTGAATCTTCTTGTTTCAGGCTGGTCATAAATTCTCATCTGAGCCTTTGTCATAATACCGAGAGTTCCTTCGGAACCTATGAATATCTGATTTAAGTCAGGACCTGCAGCGTGCTTTGGTGCAGGAGATGTATGAATGATATCACCGTTAGGAAGAACAACTTCCATTCCGAGTACCATATCGTCAATCTTTCCGTACTTTGTGGAAACAACACCGATACCTCTATGTGCAAGGAATCCGCCAACTGTTGAACATGTGAGTGAACTCGGATAGTGCATTGTTGCATATCCTCTTTCATTTGCCGCCCATTCAATGTGCTTATAAATTGCACCTGTGCCGCATTCTATGTACATATTCTTTTCGTTGAAGTCATAAATCTTATTCATTCTCTTTGTATCGAGAACAATACCGCCTGCAACGGGAAGGGGTCCGCCCTGTGTTCCGCCGCCGCCGCCCCATGTTGTAACAGGGATCTTGTAGTAGTTTGCAATCTTTAAAACTTTGGATACTTCCTGTGCATCCTTAGGGCTTACTACAACATCAGCCTCAGGCATTCTGAGTCCTCTGTCTGCCCACATTCTTGAAAGCCAGAAATAGTCAACACTATGTGTTATTTTATCAATTTCGCGTGTTGAACAATTCTCTCTTCCCACCGCGTCTTCAAGTTCGCTCAATATCATATCGAGCAAAAATCCGTTCATTTGCATTTAAATTCCTCCTTAAATTAACATCAAAGCAAATTTTCACAATCATTATACAACAAAAGAAAATAAATTTCAATAGTTTTTGCAAATTTTTCTTAGTTTTTCACTTTGTTAACAATGTTTGTAAAATACACAAGTTTTGTTGTAAAAAAAGCTTTTAAATTACAAAAACTATTGACTTTATAAAGGTAAAATTGTAAAATATTTTAAACACTTTTGATGCGGAGGTTTTATTATGCTCTACAAAAAGAACAAATCAAAAGAACTTGATATGAATTTATTTAAAAACCCCACAAGTGAGTACAGAGGTGCTCCCTTCTGGGCATGGAATACAAAGCTGGAAAAAGATGTTCTTCTCCGTCAGGTAGACGCCTTCAAAGATATGGGCTTTGGCGGATTTCACATTCATTCAAGATCCGGCCTTGCAACAGAATATATGGGCGAGGAATTTATGGATCTTGTAAAAGACTGTCACGACAAAGCAAAAGACATAGGTCTTCTCACATGGCTTTACGACGAGGACAGATGGTCTTCAGGCTTTGGCGGCGGCAGAGTTACTAAAAACTGGTCATACAGACAGAAAATGATGGTTTGGTCTGACCACAAGGTTGAGGGTGCTGTTTCAAAAGAGGAAGGTATAAAGGAAAACAAGTTATATTTCCTCACGGCTTTTGATATCCAGCTTGACAAAGACGGATATCTTGTTTCATACAAGACTCTCGGCGAAGACGAGCCTGCTACATACCGCAAGGAATATGTTTATGTAAAATGTGCGCCAAGCGGAAACTGGTTTGACGGACAAGCCTATGTTGACAACCTTTCAAAAGACGCAATAAAAGAATTTATTAATGTTACACACGAAGTTTACAAGCAAAAAGTCGGCGACGGTTTTGGCGACACTGTCCCTGCAATATTTACAGACGAGCCGTGGACTTTCAGAAAAAACCCATTAATGAAATCTCTTGTTCACGAGGACATAACTTACCCCTGGACATATGATTTTGACGAATCCTATAAAAAAGCCTATAACGGCGAAGATATAGTTGCAAAGCTTCCCGAAATTTTCTGGGAACTTCCAAATGGCGAAATTTCGCCCGTAAGATACCGCTACCATGACCATGTGTGTGAGCGTTTCAACCAGAGTTATGCCGACCAGATTGGCGATTGGTGTGAAGAAAATGGAATTAGCTCAACGGGACACCTTCGCGACGAGCCTACACTTTATTCTCAGACATGGGCTCTTGGTGAGGCTATGCGTGCATACCGCTCATTCCAGATTCCCGGAATGGACCTTCTTTGCGATGCGGTTGAACTTACAACTGCAAAGCAGGTGCAGTCCTGCGTTCACCAGTATGCCAGAGAGGCAATGCTCTCGGAACTTTATGGCGTTACTAACTGGGACTTTGATTTCAGAGGCCACAAATTCCAAGGCGACTGGCAGGCGGCCCTTGGTGTTAGCGTTCGAGTTCCACATCTTTCATGGGTTTCGATGAAGGGCTGTGCAAAGCGTGACTACCCTGCATCAATCAATTATCAGTCACCTTGGTACAAGGACTACCCGTATGTCGAAGACCACTACGCAAGACTCAACACTGTTTTAACACGCGGAACACCAGCCGTTAATGTTGCAGTGATTCACCCCATTGAAACATACTGGATAAACTTTGGTCCTAACGACAAGACAAGCGAAAAGAGACAGCTTCTTGATTCAAACTTCCAGAATCTCACAAAATGGCTTATAACGGATATGGTTGACTTTGACTTTATAAGTGAGTCTCTCCTTCCCTCACAGTACAAGGAATCTGCTGACACTCTTTGTGTGGGTGCCATGAGTTACAAGACAGTTGTAGTTCCCGGATGCGAAACAATAAGACGCACAACCTTTGAAATCTTAAAGAAATTCAAAGAAAACGGCGGAAGAATTGTATTTATCGGCGAATGTCCAAAATACATTGACGCAATCAAA
>JAZSLO010000222.1:0-1505 GCA_045535415.1 Eubacteriales bacterium | reverse complement strand
CCTGCTTCAAGACCGAGTGCATACTGCTCGGAGTCTGCAAGATAAGGTACAACTTCCTCTGCGTCCTTGCCGTCAATCCAGGTCTGTAATGTATAAACACCCTCGTCACACTTGCCGAAGTCAACAGGTTTACACATAGGTACACCGAGTTTTTCAACTTGCTTTTGCATAAGGTACATATTCTCACGATTTGCACTCTTTTCAAAAGGTGTTACACGCAAAAGATATTTAGTTCCGTCAGCAGTAGTAACACAGTATTTCTTGTCACCCGACCAACCTTTGTTTATGGGTTCTTTTGATATAAAATCAATCATTGGCTCAATCCCATTTCTTTCATTTTCTTTATCAATCTTTTTGCACGGAACATCAGATAATCGTGTCCCATTTCACCCAAAAGAATGTACCAATTCAGTTCATTACAAAGTGCATAAAGCTCGACCTTTAAATCGCAGTATCCGGAAGTTTTGTTTCTCTTTTTATATTCCTCATAAAGCTTCAGTTTTTCACCGAAACCGAGTGTCAGGCAAAACAGCTCGTATTCAGGTTCAGCCCACAGCATATCAAAAGGGTCAACAGCTCCTGCAAGTTCAGATTTCCAAAAATCAATAATAAGGTTCGGCATCCAGAAATCACCGTGGCAAAGACAGGCAGTATTGTTTGTAACACTGAATATTTCATCGAAATTAGTGTTGATGAGTTTAACAGCTTCCATAATCTCAGGTTCAATCTCGTTTTTCTCAAACTTTTCTTTTGTAAAACTATAAATGTCAATGAAATAATCTTTATAATACTCTGCCCATGTGTCATAAACAGGGTTGTCATATTTACCGAATTTATCGTTATGTACACTTTGAGCATTCATAAGTGCATCAATAATGCTGTTTCTTAAATGCTTTCGTGACGGAACAAAATTTATGAATTTGCTTTTACCACTCATTCCTTTTATATATTCCATACCGAAAAACACAGTATCATTTTCCTGATGTAAAAAATAGGTTTTTGGGACTTTGTATAAAACTTTAGGCGAAAGAAAATCCAGCATTTTCTTCTCTTTACTGATGGCATCATAGAATTTGCTTGTTTTTACGGCAATTTCATAAGGTTCGGTTGTGATTTTTACAAGATAAACACTTCCGCTTGCACCTTTGCCAACCGCACGGATTTGTTTGACTTCTGTATTCATTTGCTTTTCAACAACTGATTTGATCAAATCTTCATTCATTTGATATTCCCTTTCAGCCATACCACAGATTGTTTTAATCCGTCAATGGTTTTTGTTTCTAAAACCACACGGCAGTTTTGCTCTTTTGCAAGACATAAATATTTTTGGATATCCATTTCACCTGTACCGAGTGCAAGGTGATTTTTTCTGCCCTTTGCATCGTGCAGATGCATGTGCTGCAGACGGTCTTTATGTTTCATAATAAATTCTTCATCTGTACCGCAGATAGTGTGATTATGTCCGACATCAAAAGTCAAGGAAGTCGGATCGTAGCCATGTCGTT
>JAZSLO010000187.1:0-9993 GCA_045535415.1 Eubacteriales bacterium | reverse complement strand
TCCGATTATTGCGGAAATTATGAGTATTGTTATAATTACTAATGTTTTTCTCATAACAAATCCTTTAATATGTTTCTTTAAGAATTTTTTCTATAAAATCTTTGCACTCTTTTTCAAATTCGGCAACTGCCCCATTATTTTCAAGAACAAAATCGCACTTTTCTTTGTAATACCCGTCGCTCTGCTGTGCGTTTATTCTCATAAGTGCTGCATCTTCCGATATATTATCCCTCTGCATTATTCTTTTGAGTCTTATGCTTTTATCGGATATGATACAAAGTGTCTTGTCACAAAATTTATCACATCCGCTTTCAAACAAAAGCGGTGCGTCAATGACGCAAAGAACACATCCCTCTTGTTTTTTCTCATTTATCCACTTTTCTATCTCTTTTAAAATATACTTATGAGTTATTGTGTTCAGGGCATTGTGTTTTATACTGTCGCAAAACGCTAAGGTTGACAGAGCCTTTCTGTCAAGAGAGCCGTCGTTTTGTAAAATTTCGTTTCCGAAATACTCTTTTAGTTCTTCAAGGCAAGGTTTTCCTTTTTGACAAACCTCTCTTGCCGTTTTATCGGTATCAAGATATGCGCATTTTTCAAATTGCGACAAAACTTCGCAAAAAGCGCCTTTTCCCGAGCCCGTCGGACCCGTAAGACCGAGAATAATCATTTTCATCACTCTTTTTTAAAATTTATCTGCATCTATAACCTGGAAAGCCGAAGCCCTTAGCATTCTGTTATAAACCGCAAGTGAAATTCCGTCTGTATTTTGCGGCAACACCGCAAAAACAGTATCTATATTTTCAAATTTATCCGATTGTCTTAAAGCATCAAACAAAAGTCTTGCGTAATCTTCTTTTCTTTCCCTTGAGCCGATAAATATACACTTATCTTTATATTCTTCTGCTGTGTCGCCATCATAACATATAACAGCACAGTTTTTATTTTCAAGGGAATCTTCGAGGAACTTTGTTATACTTTCTTTTTGTCCTTTTACAAGAACAACTTTATTCTGCGGTGCATAATGCTTATATTTCATTCCGGGTGACTCTGCTTTTTGTCCCTCTTTGAGCGCATTTAAAACCGCATCCGACACTGCGACTTTGCCGCAGATTTCTTCAATCATTTCTTTTGTAAATCCGCCTGGACGAAGTACTGTCGGAATATCCCCGCAAAGCGACACAACTGTCGATTCAACACCGACTGAGCTATCGCCTGCATCAATTATCACATCAACTCTGCCAAGCATATCGCATATTACATGGCTTGCCTTTGTTGGACTTGGTTTTCCCGAAATATTGGCGCTGGGCGCTGCGACGGGAACTTCGCAAAGTCTTAAAAACTCTCTTGCAACCTTATTTTGCGGAACTCTCATTCCAACGCTTGAAAGTCCTGCACTAACTACATAGGGGATTATATCTCTCTTTGGCAAAACGCAGGTTAAGGGTGCGGGCATATACTCTTTCAATTTTTGAAAATGCACATTTTCCTCTGCGAGAGCATACTTTTGTATATCGTCTGCATCCGACACATGAACAATGAGAGGGTTATCCTGAGGTCTTCCTTTTGCCCGGAATATATCCTTTACAGCATCCTCATTCAGAGCATTTGCACCAAGACCGTAAACCGTTTCGGTCGGGAAAACACAAAGTCCTCCCTTTTTTATTATATCCGCTGCAAATTTTAACTTTTCAAAATCTTCCTTATCCTCAAGAGTGGGGCTCACTTTGAGAATTTGTGTATTTTTAAGAATCATATTTTATCAAAAGTTGCTGCTTTGAAGTTTTCTTGCAGTATCCTCTCTTATAAGTTCGTCAATAACGCAGTCCAAATCGCCATTTAATATCTGCTCAAGGCTATAAAGCGTAAGACCTATTCTATGGTCGGTAAGTCTTCCCTGCGGGTAGTTATATGTTCTTATTCTTTCGCTTCTGTCCCCCGAGCCTACCTGATTTTTTCTCTCCGACGCTCTTTCTTGCATCGCCTTTGTCTTTTCCATATCATAAAGCTTTGTCTTTAACATTTTCATTGCTTTATCACGGTTTTTAAACTGGCTTCTTTCGTCCTGACACTCAACAACAACGCCTGTGGGCTTATGCGTTATTCTTATTGCAGAGTCAGTCTTATTTACATGCTGACCGCCCGCACCGCCACTTCTGAAGGTATCAACTTCAAGGTCTGACGGGTTTATTTCAATTTCAACATCCTCTGCCTCGGGAAGAACCGCAACTGTTATTGCAGATGTATGAATTCTTCCTTGCGTTTCAGTTTCAGGAACTCTCTGTACTCTGTGAACACCGCTTTCAAACTTGAATCTTGAGAAAACGCCTGTCCCCTCAATCATAAAGGAAATTTCCTTTGTTCCGCCAAGTTCTGTTTCGTTGTGGTTAAGTACATCAATTTTATATCCCTTTGTATCTGCATACATTGAATACATTCTGAATACGCTGTGGGCAAACAAAGCCGCCTCTTCACCGCCTGTGCCTGCTCTGATTTCAACGATAACATTTTTATCGTCATCCTCGTCTTTTGGCAAAAGAAGAATTTTAAGCTGTTCCTCAAGGTTTGAAAGAGCCTCTCTGCAGTCCTTGATTTCCGCCTCGCACATTTGCTTCATTTCTTCATCAAGTCCCGATTCCGCCAAAAGCTCCTGTGCGCTTTTCATATTTTCCGCACATTCCTTATACTCTTTATATTTTTCAACAATAGGAGTTAAATTCTTGTGCTCTTTCATTAAGTTTTTATACTTTTCTGCATCGCTCACAACATCGGGCTGCATCAAAAGCTCATTTATCTCATCAAGTCTTGCCTCAATTTGTGCAAGGTTTTCAAACATTTATATATCTTCCTTTCGGATTATGGTTTTTATATTTTTTTCAAGTTTTACTCTCGGAATTATCATTTCCCTCGAGCACCCTTGACATTTTACTTTTATATCGCTCCCCGCCATTAAGACAAGGAAGTTTTTTGATTTCTCGGTGCAGGCATGAGGCTTTTTCATACAAAGTATATCGCCTACACCAAAACTTTTTATAACCAAAGCCAAAGCCTCCTTTGTTTGTATTATTCCTCGCCCTCTGTTTTTGACTTTATTTTTATAAAACAGTATGCCGAATACAAAATCACAAGAACACACGCTAAATTTATCCAGAAAATACTCTTATCTGTAATTTCATAAAAGCGTACAAAAATACTTTGCATATAAGTGTCGTATTCTTCCTGATTTTTTATAACCGCCCTGTTTATAACAAACTCGCAAACTTTCTCATTGGTAACACAGAAAGCTTGAACAAAGTTTGCCGCATTTCTCAAAAAGCAAAGAACAAGTGCAAAAGCCGTGAATATTTTCTGGGCATTTAACATTCCGATTGCATTTTTTCTTTTCTCATTTGAAAATACATTTTCAAACAAATTCAGAATCTTCAAAGTGCAAACATAGAAAATATAATAAACAGCGCCCGACAAAATCACACCAAAAACTGCCCACCAAGGCGAGCCGAGTGCCTCAAAAGGCATTGTTTTAAGCGACTGCGACATTACGGTATGATTTACACCGAGATTTGTTCTTATAAGTGCTATATACAAAACAAAAGACAAAACAAATCCCGTCAAAAATACAAATGCGCCTTTTCTCTTTTGCCCTGACAGTTTTGAAAGCTTTGAAAAAGCCAGATACAAAAGTGCAAATCCCAAAAATTCGGGAATAACATTTATTCCGTCAAGAGAAAACTTCAAGAGGAACAAAAATGATGCAAAGCACAAAACAAGTGATGTTTTTATGCCGTTTGACAAAAGAACTTCCCTTTTAAGTTCTTTTTCCTGCGTATACTTTTCTTTGAGTGTGTTTATATACTTTTTGTCCTTTATCACTTTTGCAAAAAACTTTACAGTTATTACCACAAAAATTATTCCCACAATAAGACTTATAATTATGCAGAAAAGTCTTATATAAGGCTCAAGGTATGTCATTGGAATTCTTGTGGACGCCTTATATGAAAGGTCGATGGAAGCGTCCTGAATAAAAATCTGAGGAATATGTGCCGCAAACGCACACACTCTTGAAACCACCGTGAAAATTGCCGCCATTGTAAATGCCGAGGACACATTTTCCGAATACTTATTATCAGAATATCTTTGAAGAGTATAATCAAGTCCTACATAAATGTTTTTGAAAAACGACAGCATATATATAATTTCAAGTGTCCCGAAAGCAAATGTCAGTGGCAAAAGATAGTCAGTATGTGCTGCCGCAAAAACACAGAATACCACTTTAAAAGCGAATATTATTAAAAGCCGCTGTGCATTTTTTCTCGCCGCAAAAAAATCCTCATTGACAAGACAAATTTTGGACAAGCCCTTTATTATAAGAAGCGTGCCGAGAATATCGGGCAAAATATCAAACATATTAAAAGACGGCTCAAAAAACATACAAATTCCCAAAAGTACATGCAAAATACCCATATTCTCTTTTCCTCCTGACTTTTTTATTCAATACTTGCCTTTGTGTAAAGATTCTTTATGAAAGTTTTTCCCTCGTTTTCGCCCTCAAGGAAAGTTACAAGTTCAAAAATAAGCGGTCTTTGCGCCCTTTCTGCAAGGTCGCGTCTGAAAGTGCCGTCATTTTTGAGTATACTGTATTTTACCTCATAAAACGAAAACGCACATTTCTTCCCGTCATAAGTATAATTCTTTGTGTTATCACTCTCTCCGAGAAATGTTACATTTATATCGTAAATTCTCTGCTTTGTAAATTTCCTGTTGGGATTTTTTTCAAATCCTTCGGGATTTTTAAGATATCCTTTTGCAAAAAGATTCTGATACTCCTCATACTTTCCGCCGATGAGAATTTCAAAATATTCCACAAAAAACTTTTGCGATGCAGAAAGTGTTTCAAAGTTATCCCTTGAAATATAATATTCATATCCTGTCGGCGCACAGTAAAGTATCTCACGGTTTAATTTAAGATAATCCTCGTCCTTCAAAATGTCCGCATCATAATCTTCCTCATAATAATCCCTGAAAGATTTTGTGAGATAATCGTCCTCGCTTATTTTTATGTCCTTATCACTTTTTCTTATAAAATAAAGTGCCACAGAAAGAAGTGCATAGACAATCAAAAGAGAAGCAAAGAAAACAAGTATTCCTTTAAAAATTCTGCCTAATTTCTTTTTATCGCGATTTGTATCTCTCATACTTTTGCGTCTCTTTTTGCAATTGTTTTTTCCATAAAGGTTTTAGCATCAACAATCATTCTTTCGTGAGTGGCAGTGCCTATAACACCTGCTTTATCAAAAGCCGTAACCTTAAATACAAGGCGTCTGCCGTCAACCTCCAAAAGTTCGGATTCGCAAAGCACCATCATACCAAGTGCAGTTGCCGCTGTATGCTTTACATTTATTCCGATTCCGACAGTAGTCTTTCCCGCATCAAGATATTTTTCAACGCTCTCACACGCTGTCTTTTCCATGAGTGCTATCATTGACGGTGTTGAAAACACTTCAAGACTGCCGCTACCCATACCGACAGCACTGTTAGAATGGCTTACTATTGTCTGCTCTTTTCCGAGAAGTCCTTTTTTTAACATATTATCCTCCATAAAAAATCACTTCTTTTTCTTTACGCTAAAAGACGACGGTGATTTTTTTGTTTGTTTTTTTGTTCTGAAACTCATCGCATGATTTTTGTCATATTCCGAGAGTTTTCTTTCTTCCTCGTCTATAATTTCCTGAGTTGCAATCATCATATAGCACGAATATACGAAAAGTGATGTGTAAATTACAACAACAAATTCAAACATTTCAAGCGGTGCCTGAAGAACATCGCCTTTGCCGAAAAGTGAAAGTGCAAGTCTCAAAAATGCAAAAAATGCAAAAGTCAAAGTCATAACAAGGCTTGTTTTACTCTTTTTTATGCCTTTTTCAAAGCCCGTCATATCACACATTACCTTCAATGCGGTGGTAAGTTTTATATTGAAAACACAAAAAAGCGTGTAATATACGAGAGAATCGCAAAAAAGCACATATTTTGCATCAAAAACATTTTTTCCGCCAAAAGTCGACACACACCACGCTGCTCCAAAGGCTACAAAATACAAGAGGAACAAAACTGCACAATTTTTTGCCTTTTTGATTCTTTCGTCATAGCCCTCAAGCTTTGAAAGTCCCGAAATCATCATCGCGCATCCGAAAATTCCAATCGGCATTGCTCTTAAAAAAGCTAAAGTCAAATAGCCTATAAAAATAAGTCCAAATCCCATTTTATCTCCAAAAAGCCGTTTGATTATTCGGCTTTTTCTCCTTCATTTCTTCCGCAGCACTTTTTATATTTTTTACCGCTTCCGCAGGGGCACAAATCGTTTCTTCCAACTTTCTCGGACTCGGGTTTTACGAACGGAGTCTTTGAACTCTCGGGTTTTGCAGCGTTTCCGTAAACGCTGTTTTCCTGAGGTCCTCTTGCCGTCGGAATTTGTTTTCTTGACTCCGACATATTCCTCGGTCCCTCGGACATTCTGACATTGCTTGCCGGCATTACCGAAAGAAGCATCTTTGCGGTTTCTTCCTTGACGGTCGAAATCATATCGTCAAACATATTTGCAGATTCAAATCTGTATTCGTTGACGGGGTCTCTCTGACCGTATGCGCGAAGTCCGATGCCTTCTTCAAGGTCGTCCATTGCGTCAATGTGTTCAACCCAGTTTTTATCAACATTGCGAAGAAGAACTATTCTTTCGATTTCACGAAGAGCTCCCTCGGGGAAAAGTTTTTCCTTTGATTCGTACTTTTCTCTGGCTCTATTCAAAAGGTCATTTGTTATCTTTTCATAGGAAATTTTATCAATTTGTTCGGGTGTGAATCTGAAGTCCCATTCCTCTGTAAGAACACCGAAGAAATAACCGCGAAGTCCCTCAAGATTCCACTGCTCATATTCATCTCCCGCAAGGAAATTCGCGCACGCATTTTCAACATAATCATCAATCATAGAAAGAATCTTCTCGTGAAGATTTTCGCCGTCAAGAACTTCACTTCTCTGCTTATAGATGATTTCTCTTTGCTTATTCATAACATCATCATACATAAGCACATTTTTTCTTCTTGTAAAGTTCATTTCTTCAAGACGCTTTTGTGCGTTTTCAATTGTATTTGAAAGAATTGTCGCATCAATGGGTGTGTCCTCTTCAAGTCCGAGTCTTGCAACCATTCCGCTTATTCTGTCACTGCCAAAGAGTCTTAAAAGGTCATCTTCAAGCGAGAGGAAGAATCTTGACGAGCCGGGGTCTCCCTGTCTTCCTGCACGACCGCGAAGCTGATTGTCAATTCGTCTGCTCTCGTGTCTTTCTGTTCCGAGAATAAACAAACCGCCTGCCTCAGCTACCTTCTTTGCCTCAGGTGCAATCTCTTCTTTAAAGCCTTTATAAAGAGTGTTATATTCTTCTCTGAGTGCAAGAATTTCTTGGTTTTCTGTCTGATAATAGCTTGTAGCATCGCTTATCTGCTCGGGAGTGTATCCTCTCTTTTTCATTTCGTTTTTGGAGAGGTATTCAGCATTACCACCGAGCATAATATCCGTACCACGGCCTGCCATATTGGTAGAAATTGTAACTGCACCGAGTTTTCCTGCCTGTGCTACTATTTCCGCTTCTTTTTCGTGGAATTTAGCATTGAGAACTGTGTGCTTTATGCCGTTTTTCGACAAAATATCCGACAAAAGTTCACTCTTTTCAATAGAAACAGTACCCACAAGAACAGGCTGGCCTTTAGCGTTACATTCCTTAATCTGCTCAACAATCGCCTTATATTTGCCTCTTTGTGTTCTGTAAACGCTGTCGGGCATATCGCGTCTTATCATAGGTCTGTTTGTGGGAATTTCAACAACATCAAGGTTGTAAATTTCACGGAATTCGTCTTCTTCCGTAAGGGCAGTACCCGTCATTCCCGAAAGCTTTGTATATAGTCTGAAAAAGTTCTGGAATGTAATTGTCGCAAGAGTCTTTGACTCATTTTTTATCTTTACATTTTCCTTTGCTTCAATTGCCTGATGAAGACCGTTTGAAAAGCGTCTTCCAAGCATAATTCTTCCCGTGAATGCGTCAACTATGAGAACTTCTCCGTCCTTTACAACATAGTCGACATCCTTTTTCATACTTCCGTGTGCTCTGATTGCAAGGTTTATATGATTTGAAAGGGTAATATTATCTGCATCCGAAAGATTTTCAACTCCAAAATAACTTTCAGCCTTCTTGACACCCTCGGCAGTTAAAACAACTGTCTTTTTCTTTTCGTCAACAATATAGTCGCCGGATATATTATCCTGGTCTTCCTTATTGTCAAGTTCCTTTATGATATGAGCTGTCAAAGTTCTTGCAAACTTATCCGCCTTCTGATACATTTCAGAAGAAGTATCTCCCTCGCCCGAAATGATAAGAGGTGTTCTTGCCTCATCTATAAGGATAGACTCAACTTCATCGACAATCGCAAAAGCATGACCTCTCTGCACCACATTTTCCTTATGTGTTGCCATATTATCTCTCAAATAGTCAAAGCCGAATTCGTTATTTGTTCCGTAAGTTATATCAGCCGCATATGCCTTTTTTCTGTCAGGCTGGCTTATTCCGTGAACAATAAGTCCGACAGACATACCAAGATAGTTATAAACCTTTCCCATCCATTCACTGTCTCGTCTTGCAAGATAGTCATTGACTGTTACTATATGAACGCCCTTACCTGTCAAAGCATTGAGGTATGCAGGAAGAGTTGCCATAAGGGTTTTACCTTCACCCGTTTTCATTTCCGCAATTCTTCCCTCGTGGATTATCATACCGCCGATAAGCTGAACTCTGAAATGCTTCATTTCAAGAACTCTAAATGACGCTTCTCTTACTGTTGCAAAAGCCTCGGGGAGAATGTCGTCGAGCGTTTCGCCGTTTGCAAGTCTGTCTTTAAGAACATTTGTCATACCACGAAGTTCCGTCTCGCTCATCTTTGAGAACTTTTCGTCAAGGGCTTCAATTTTATCAATAACAGAGAGAAGTTTTTTTACTTCTCTTTCACTTCTTGTACCAAATAATTTTGTGATTATAGACATTTAATTTTTCCTCTTTTCGTATTTTACGAGAATCTGAAAGAAGCAAGAATCTTTTCAAATTCTTCGGTGTGATTGTCGTATGTATCTGCACTCGCTGTGAATGTAACCATATAAATGCGGTTATTCATAGCGCAGATTACTGTCTGACAGTTAAAACTATCTTTACCCATATCCACCGTGTAAAACACATGTCTTGCAATAACACCCGAAAGTTTTGTTTCGAGTTTTTCTTTTATATTCATTGTTGAAAAAGTCTTTTCAAACTGAACTTTATATTCTTCAAAGTAATCGTCTGCAAGGATTTCCTTACTTGTATCAAAAGCAAATGCCGTTACATTTGCGTTATCAACCGTGTCATTTGCCGACAACATACTTTCGGTATAATTTATATTCCAGTTTTCAGGAACTTCAAACAAAAAGTCACAGCTTTCGGAAGAAACTATTTTATATCCTTCCTGCGCCTGTATATTTTGTGCACAACCCGAAAGTACAATACACAAAGCACTCACTGTCAGCATTCCAATTAAAACTTTTTTCATTACATTTACATCTCCAGACCATACATTTAATCAGTATAATTATACACCTTTTTTTGCGTCAAGTAAATACAATTTAAATAATTTAACACATTATTATAAATAATTTTGCGTGGCTTTTTTTAAAAGAGACAAAAAAGAGAACCCCCGGCGAGGGTTCTCTCTCTTTTAAAGCCCTTGGCTTTAAAATTCACTCTTTCCTGCGCTTTTCTGACGCCAAGGAGTTTCGACACCTGCGGGTGTCGACAAGGGCTTCTCGCCCTTGTCCTCGGGCGCCTTTGTAAAAGCGACGGAAAACAATTACAAGTATTTTGAGTACGCAGCAACCGCAAGCGCGTCGCAGCGTTCATTATATTCGTGTCCTGCGTGGCCCTTT
>JAZSLO010000175.1:0-4102 GCA_045535415.1 Eubacteriales bacterium | reverse complement strand
GAGGCGGAATTGCCTGTCTTTTTGATACCACTGGTGGATATCTATGGGGATTTATAATTGCATCCTTGATTTATCTTGTTCTTGAAAAATTTGCAAAAAAAGAAAAAGCATACGCTTTTTGCGTGATGCTTTGCTCTTTATGTATTTGTAATTTATGCGGTGCATTATGGTATTATTTTATGTTTGCAAGAAATGCACATTTTTTTGAAATTCTTGTAATTTTCATTCTTCCCTATTTTGTCATTGACATTATTAAAATTGTCTTTGCAATTCTTTTAGGCGACAGGCTTAAAAGAATAATCAACCTTTAAAGAAAAAATACATAATTACAAGCAGAACTGCAAGGAAAAAGAAATTGAACGCAGAGAATATTCCTACATACTTTTTAACTTTATCGGGGTTATATAATGTAAACTCTCTCAAGGTTATAAGACTTGCAAGTGAAGATATAAGCGTTCCGACACCACCGATATTTACACCCACAAGAAGTTGTGGGTAATTCTCTGTAAACTGCGAAAGCAAAATTGCGCTCGGAACATTACTGATAAACTGACACGACAGAGTTGAAACAACAAGTGTGTTTTTCGACAAAAGACCTGCCACAAAATTTCTTACAGGCTCAATCCTTGCCATATTTCCCGAAAACACAAAGAATGCACAGAATGTCAAAAGAAGACCATAGTCAACATTTTTTAGTGCTTTTTTATCAACAAAAAACAAAACGGGAACTATAATTAAAAGTCCGATTATGTAAGGGATTCCTTTAAAAACAATTGCAACAGACAAAGCAAAAAGCAAAAGATAAAGACCGGTTTTCTTTTTATCAATAGACCTTTTTTCATCATTTATTGTAATTTTTTCGGGTTTTACGAATACAATACAGAATATTGTTATAAGTATTACCGACACACAAAACGGCAAAAGCATTATTTTAACAAATTCAACTGTTGGGATATTGAATTTTGTATAAAGATACAAATTCTGAGGATTTCCGAATGGCGTCAACATTCCGCCAAGGTTTGCGGCAATATTCTGCATTATGAATGTGAAAATCATATGCTTTCGCATACCGCTTGTATCAAGTACAAAAAATCCAAGAGGCAAAAATGTTAAAAGTGCCATATCATTTGCAATAAGCATTGAGCCGATAAAGGTTATATATACAAGTGCGAGAACACATCTTTGAATATTCTTAAACTTTGATACAATTTTCTGCGCGAGCATATAAAAGAAATTGACATTTTTAAGCGCACATACTACCGCCAGAACGCAGAAAAGACAAGTCAATGTCTTAAAGTCAAAATAACCAATATATTGCTTATCTGGTTTTATTATGAAAGAAGTTGCAATCGCAAGAATTATTGCAGCGCTCAGTGCAACATTTCTTTTTACAAATCTTATAATTTTTATCATTGATAATCTCCGAAATTTCAAATTTATCCCATAAGATTATAGCACTAATTTTACATTCGTCAACAATATTTTTTAAAAAGAGGTATAAAAATGCACAACAAATTAACCAAAGTTGACATTGAAAAAATGAAAGCCGAAATCGAGCACAGAATATGCACTCTTCGTCCTCAGCTTTTAAAGGAAGTTGTAAGAACAAGAGCTTTCGGTGATTTAAGCGAAAACGCAGAATATCATATTGCAAAACAGGAAAAGAATGCAAACGAGCGAAGAATAAGATATCTTCAGAATATGATAAGAAGTGCACAGATTATTGAAACAGAAAAAGACGAGAACAAAATCGGCGTTTTTGATACTGTGACTCTCTATATTGAAGAGGACGACTGCGAGGAAACCTACCGAATAGTTACAACAATGAGAGCAGATGCCTCTCAAAACAGAATAAGCGGTGAAAGTCCTATGGGAAAAGCACTTATTGGTAAAAGTGTCGGAGACAGAGTTTTAATTGAAGTAAATGCCAACTATTCCTACTATGTTAAAATTCTTGAAATCAAAAAAGGTACAGATGACGAGAGTCTTGATATAAGATAATTTCTGCATAATTTATCACCTTTTGCTAACAATACCTTTTGAGGTGATAATAATGCAGCTTTCACAAAAAGAAACAACCCTTTTAAACGATTTAAAGGGTCAGGAAAAGTTATGTATTGACAAATACACAAAACACGCGTCCTGCGCCAAAGACGGACAACTTAAAAACTTATTTACAATGATTGCTCAGATTGAGCAGGGACATCTTCAGACACTCGACAAAATCTCAAACGGCGAAACAGTTTCCCTTTCAGGCACTTCACAGGAAAAGCCGACATTTACGGCAACTTATGCAACTGACGAGACACCCGACAAGCAAAACGACTGTTATTTATGCACAGACCTTCTCACAACAGAAAAAGGCGCATCGCATCTTTACGATACCTGCATTTTTGAATTTCAGGATGAAAATCACAGAAACATTCTCAATCACATTCAAAAAGAAGAGCAGGAACACGGAAAGCTTATCTACGACTATATGAAAACAAACTCAATGTACGGCTAAAAACAAAACCACCGACTTTTGTCGGTGGTTTTTGCTTATTTATTTTTAAATATTTTTTCAAGATTCTCTCTGTTTGCTTTTGCGCCCTCTCTGATAAAATCAAAGTCGGCTCCTGCAGAAAGAAAATCAATATCAAACGACGACCAGTATTCAAGAATTTCAGGTGATATTCCACCCGAGGCAATACCGACAAACTTATTATTTTTTCTTAACTTTTCGATTGCTTTTGTCATTATATTTTTGATTTCTTGACAAAACGGTTGTCCCGGTAAATTATATGATGCTGCAAGGTCGTTAGGTCCGAATATATATCCGTCAATATACTCATTTTGCATAATCTCATCAAGATTATCTATTGCATCCTTATGCTCAATCTGGATAAACCTTGCCATTTCGTCTTTTGTGTTGTTTATGTATTCAGAGCAATTTTTGAGACCAAAGTCAACTGCATTCATAGGTCCAAATCCGCGTGTTCCATATGGAGGATACAATGTCCACGATATTGCTTCGTTCGCCTGACCTGCACTTGTTATCATCGGGAATATAATTCCGTCAACACCCATCTCAAGAATTTTCTTTGTGAAAGTCAGATCATTCTGGGGCGCTCTCACAACAACAGGTGTTCCCGAAGCTTTTATTGCAATAATATGTGAGAGAAGAGTTTCAAAGGACATATAGCTGTGCTCTGTATCAACCCATATAAAATCATAACCCGAAAGTCCTGCGATTTTTGAAATACTTATATCCGACAATTGAACATACATTCCAACAAGTTTTTGTCTTGTATCAACTTTATTTTTAAACATTGTTTTCACCTCTATTTTATTATAAAATTATAATTTTTATATGTCAATGAAATTGGGCGATTGTTTTTTATGAATTTCGGACATTCTTGCAAAATTCATTGACACTGGTTTATTGCTCAATTATAATTATCATATATAAATTAAAGACACTCTTTCAGGGAGGAAGCCACATGAGCACAAAGAAATTAGTACATAACGAGTATACTGTTGAAATCGGAGAGCCAATTCTTTATGTTGACAACAAGCAAAGAAAAAGAAGCGGTCATATGACCCACGGACTTGCGGCTCTTAATGACACAACCTTTATTGACTTCAATTCAAACTGTTCTGCAACACGCTGGGACGGTCACTCGCCTTATGGCTGGATTGAATACAGAATTTCAAGAGATTCGGGCAAGACATATTCGGAAGTTTCCATACTTCCCTATTCGGTTGACTGTTTTATCGACGGAATGAACACAATTTCTGTTGAAAAGGCAGTTGCAACAGACAACGGAACAATAGTTGCATTCTGCCTTAGAAACGATGCTACACAAATGATTTGTTGCAATCCCTGGGACACTCCTTTTGTTGTAAGAAGCTTTGACGAGGGAAAAACTTGGGAAGAAGCATTTGAAATGTGCAATCACAAAGGAAGAATATATGACGCCCTATATTATAAAGGAAATATATATGTAATGCTTTTTTGCAACGAAAACTTCCTTGGAGAAAACGACGAGCACGTTTTCAGAATTTACAAAAGTTGTGATGACGGAAAAACCTTTGAAGAATTAAGCGTTGTGCCCTTTGA
>JAZSLO010000035.1:0-15169 GCA_045535415.1 Eubacteriales bacterium | reverse complement strand
TATACTGAATTGCAAAGGCTCGCGCATATTTTTCCTTATCGGTTTTTAATTCATCATAGGTGTAGGTATCAATATAATCGAATTTCGGAACATAATCGTATTCAACTGCAACAACCGTGCCTTTAACATCTCTTATCTTTTTGACAGGCACGCCTTTATCGAGAAGTCTTGCGATTTCAACAATACTTCTTTCGCCCATACCGTAGCTTAGAATATCAGCTCCCGAGTCGATAAGAATACTTCTTCTCACCTTGTCGTCCCAGTAATCATAGTGTGCAAATCTGCGAAGTGATGCCTCAAGACCTCCGATAATAATCGGCACATCTCCAAACGCCTGCCTTATCCTGTTACAGTATACAATAACTGCTCTGTCAGGACGAAGACCTGCCTTCTTTTCGGGGGAATAGTAGTCCTCACTTCTCTTCTTTTTAGCGGCAGTATAATGCGCCACCATTGAGTCAATGTTTCCTGAACTTACAAGAAAAGCAAGTCTTGGTCTTCCAAAAAGACAAACACCTTTTCCACTTTTTGCCTTGTAACCTTCCTTGTATTCGGGCTGCGGAATTATTGCAACAGAAAAACCGGCATCCTCAAGAATTCTTGAAATGATTGCCGTGCCGAAACTTGGATGGTCAACATATGCATCCCCCGTTACATAAACAAAATCAGGAACTGTCCCTTCGGGCAGTTCCTCTCTTGTCATTGGAAGGGGCTTTTTTGCTAAGGTGGGTTTGTATGTCATATACTTTTCTCCAAAACAAAGGTTTTATCAGAACTCGAAAGAGCCTGATTTTATATCTCTTGACATTTCCGTGAGCGAATCTTCAAAACCTGCGGTTTTCTTGATTTTTTCTTCAACATTTCCGATTGAAGACATAATTGTGGTGTGGTCTCTGTTAAAGAATTTTCCGATTTCTATAAGCGACATATCCATCATTTTTCTTATAAGATATATTGCAATATGTCTTGCGTTTGTGATATCCTTTGAACGCTTTGCGCTTGTGATATCTTCGGGTGGAATGTTGTATTTTCTTGATACGTATGAAAGAATTTTTTCGGGAGTCACAGTCTGTGCATCTCTTGTCTTGAGATTTAAAACTACCTCTTTTGCGTGGTCGATGTTTATATCATCGCCCTGAATGTAAGAGATTGCACGCAGTTTCTTGAGTGCTCCCTCAATCTGTCTTATGTTTTCGGTTATATTGTTTCCAAGATACATAAGTACATCATTTGGCACATTTATGCCCATACTCTTTGCCTTGCGCTTGAAAATTGCAACGCGAAGTTCAAGGTCGGGTGATTGTATATCGTGAATAGGACCCATTTCAAATCTTGAAACAAGTCTTTGTTCGAGAGTTTTCATTTCTCTTGGCGGGCGGTCGGATGACAGAACAATCTGTTTTCCTGCCTCGTAAAGTGCATCAAAAGTGTGGAAAAATTCTTCCTGAACGCTGTTTTTACCTGCGATAAACTGTATATCGTCAACAAGGAGCATATCGGCTTTTCTGTATTTTTCACGGAACTGTACAGGGGCTTTCATGGCAAGCGCCTCGATAAGCTCGTTTGTAAAATCCTCGCCCTTTACATATAAAATGTTGTAGTCGGGAAATCTGCTTGTAACTTCTCTTGTTATAGCATAAAGAAGATGAGTTTTGCCAAGTCCGGGGTCGCCATAAATGAAAAGAGGGTTCATTCCGGGGTCTGCGGGAGATTGCGCGACGGTTCTTGCTGCAGTATAAGCCATCTTGTTAGAGCTTCCCACAACAAAGTTTTCAAATGTATATTCGGGAAGATAGTCGGGAAGAGAGGATGATACCTGAACCTGACCCTGAGGTTTTATCTCGTCGCTGGATTTTATCTCCCTCTCAAGATATGAGTTGTCCATGCGTCTGTACATCTGTAACGGGTCAAAAGTGTCATTTTTTTCCTGCTCTTTTTCAAGTTCTTTTGCTTCAAGATATTTCGCAAGTCCGTTGTCAAAGGTGTCTTTGTCAATGGCAATTGCAACGACCTCAACCTCAAAGCCGATGACCTCTGCAAGTGATGCCTTTATATCTTCTTTGTACTTTTTTTCTATGATTTTTTGCTTAAATTCGTTTTCAATTTCAAAATATGCGTGGGTATCTGTAAGAACTTTTAGTTCAAGAGTTCCAAACCATAAATCAAGAGATACCTGCGAAAAATCGGGAAGTCTTTTTGCAAGACATTTTTTTGCCATTTTCCAGATCTGATTTTCGTTTGTCACGGTTTAATCTCTCCCTTCGCTTTAAACTTTATATATCAATCTTTAAAAGCACATAAAAATCAACATTATTATACACGATATTATTTTTTAAGTCAAGGATAAAAACAAAAGAGCCAAATCAACTTCGGCTCTTTTTAACTTCAGTTTTCTTTACTTTCCCGGCTTTCTTCAAGGTCAATATGTGCGTCTATTCTCGGAACACAAGTGGCATTCCCGTCACCCATACAAACGGGCGCCATGTCACAGTATCTGCAAGCATCCATAGAAGAATCAGAAAAGGGATTTACACTGATATTCCCCTCTAAAATCTCTTTTGCAAGGTCTGATGCCGCACTCTGTGCAAAGTCGAGAAGTTCGCCCATTTTGTCAAGAGAAAGTATATTGTCCTTTAAGACAATGCCATCTTTTGTATAATTTACAGGAATGACTTTCCCGCTTTTTGACTTGTCCATTGCAAAGAGTAGGTCCTCGTCATAAAGCAAAACTCCGCTTGTGACACTTCTTGGCTGGAGTGAGTTTTTCAAATCCTCGTCGTCATATCCGAGATTTTGCTTTTGGTCGGGACTTACAACATTGTTGTAAAGAACACCTGCCGGCACAATTTCACCGCCGTAATACTCATTTCCTGTTTTTGAAATTGAAGCAAGATAAAGGAGCATTTGCAAATTAAATCCGTTTAAAATGTCATCGTACTTAAAGAGCTTTGAGCCCGTCTTGTAGTCAACAATACGGATATAAATTTTCCCGTCTTTCTCAAGTTTATCAACTCTGTCGATTTTGCCTCTGATTTTAAGTGTGTGCTCGCCTATTTTCATTTCGTAAGGTGCAATATCGCCGTTGTCTGAAATGTCAAGCTCAAAGTCGCACATTTCAAAATCCGAAACGCTCACTTCTTTTATGAGATTTTCCGCCATTGCAAAGAGCAGTTTTGAAAGCCTGGAATAAAGATACAAAAATCTCTTTGAATAGTTTTCTTTTTTGCCGCCCGTAATTTGCAAAAGATATTCGTCAAGAAGTTTTGTTATAATTTCCTTTGCATCTTTGAGGCAAAGAATTTTTCCGTCTTTTTTTGATTTTGTGAGAATCGGCACAAATTCTTCGAGAATTTTGTGTATAATCGAGCCTGTTTCAAGAGGGCCGAGGGCAGCCTTTGTCTCGGGCTTTAAGCCAAGAGTGTAATTGCAGAAATGCGAGAACGGACACATATTGAAGTTTTCAAGCCTTGAATAGCTTGTGACAATGTCCCTTGGATAAAGTTTTTCGAGCGTTGATTTTGAAAGCTTGTCTGCATTTTTGCCAAAGCTTGATATAAAGTCAAGTTTACTCTTAAACTCATCTTTGCCGTCAAAATATTTTCTGAGTGTCGCTTTTGTCTTTGCATCGCCAACTGTACAAAAGGCTTCAAATAAAAGTTTGTCGCCACAGTATGTGTTTTTAAAATCATTGCGGTCAAATGAACATATCTTGCTGCCCGTGAGGAAAGATATGCTCTTTATTATTGATGACGGGTACATAACCTCGTCATTCTTGCCGCTTGTCCGATATAAAAGATAAGTTCTTTCCCTTGCACTTGAAATTGTGCTGTAAGAGAGAAACATCTCGTCAAAAATTGCATCGTTCTGCGGGGGAGAAAGTTCTACGCCGCAAGCAAAAAGAAGTGTCTTTTCACGGTTTGTAAAGAATGATGTGTTTGCACATGACGATGGAAAAACTCCGTCATTAACACCGAGAATTATAATATACGGCGTGTTCTGTGCTCGAACTAAGTCAATAGAGGAGAACTTTACGCAGTCAAGGCTTTGAGGGATGCTTCCCGTGTCAAAGTCACCTGAAACAAGTGAGTAAAGGCGCACAAATTCGGAAGGTGTAACTTTCTTTTTGTCGTCAAGCGAGCAAAGTGTATCAAGACATTTGCAAAGAAGGTCAAGGAATATTCCACCCTGCATATCGTCGAATGTTTCCATGCCCTTATTCTTTGCAATCTCGCAAAGGAATAAGTATACACCCTTGCAACAGTCTGTGATATTCTTCGCATTTTTAAGATTTTCTTCAAGCAAATCAAGAAGATTTACAACTATTTTTCTTGCCTTGTTTACTTTTTCAAGTATTTCCTCATCGGGTGCATTTTCGCTGTATCCGTGGGGATTAAACAGCCAAGTTTCGTCGCCCCTTAAAAGTTTTCCCTTTATGTTCCAGGTTGTGACATAACTTTCAAACACGCACAAAAGGTCCTCGTCAAGACCTAAAAGTCCCGTTTTTACAAGACTTAAAACGCTCTCCGTGCTTCTTGAAAAAGCCGCCTCGATGCCTGACAGCAGGAGCTGTGAAAGCGCGCTTTCCGATAAAACTTTTGGAGTATCAAGGCTTAAAGGAATATTTCCTTTTTCAAAGATTACATCTAAAAGTTCAGAATATTCAGAGATATTCTTTGCACAAATGCAGATATCCGAGTATTTTGCACCGTGTCTTACCAAATCCGAAACCTGCGCCAGAGCGCAAAGACATTCGTCAAATGTGTCGGTACAGGAATATATTTTTATAGAATCGTCGCTCTCTTTACTTGATTTACCGTCAAGGGCAAAAGCCGATGAGTCAAAGGATTTCTCGTATATGTAAAGGTCGCTTTTTTCTTTGTGGCGATAGTTTTCTGAAAGAGCAATGTCGCAAATTTCGACACCATTTTGCTTTGCGCATTTTTCGAGAAAATCCGCAGCGTCAAGACTTCTTCTGAAAACTATGTCCTTTGAATTTTCCCTTAAAGTTATTGACACATAGGTGTCTTTTGCATCATTTATTATGTATTTTAGGACATTCTTTTCCTGTCCCGTAAAGCCGTAAAATGAGTCAATAAACACAACATAATCCGAGAAAAACGCACTTTTTTCGAGTTTTTCACAAAGTTTTTCGTATATGTCCGTCTTGTCGCCGACAAGCTCTTCATACATTTTTTCATAAGCGTCGTTTATAAGCGCAAGGTCACAAAGCTTTTTTGAGGTCTGAACAAGTGACGGGTCGTTTGAAAATTCGCCCGCAACTTTTGTTAAAATGTCGCTCGAAACACCGCAAACTTTAAATTCATTGACGCACGAAAGTGCCTTTTCAATAAAGTCCCCGCTTTCGCAAAGTCCCGCGTATTCGCACAGAAAAGGCTTTATTTCATAAAGAGCCTTTGCCATTATGAGCTTTTTTGAAGAGGCATCAATGTGAGGCGAGGCAAGTCCGCCCGTCTCTCTGAAAACTCTGTTGCAAAGTCTTTTGAAGTTTATAACTTCAATGTACATATTTGATTTGTTGCCAAGAGTTTGCACGACCTGTTTTTCGGTTTCAACGGCACTTTGTTCGGGAATAATAAGAAATGCTTTTTGCTCATTTTTTATACACTCTTTAAGTTTTTCAAAAATGTATGTGCTCTTGCCGTATCCCGACGGGCCTATGATTCTGTAAAGCATTTCTTTCCCTCCCAATGAAATAATACACTTATATAGTAACATAAAGCGTTATATTTTACAAGAATTTTATATATTTTTGCAAAAGACTCGACTTTTTTATATAAAAGCGTTGTCAATGGAAGAAAAATGTGTATAATATATAATGTAGTGGTATTTTATTTTAAGAGGTGCTTTTGATTTTGAAGTTTGTAAATGAGAAGCTTTTAAAGTATAAAGAATTTTTAAAGGGCAAGACTGCGAGCGTTATCGGGGTTGGCATAAGCAACATTCCGCTGATTGATTTTTTACTTTCGTCGGGCGCAAATGTCGTTGCAAGAGATGCAAAGGATATATCAAAAATTGCAAGCGATTTAAATGTCGACACGAATGCTCTTGAAAAACGCGGCGTAAAATTTATATGCGGTGAAAATTATCTTGAAAATTTAAACGAATACATAATTTACAAATCTCCCGGTATAAGATGTGATGTTCCCGAAATTGAAAGAGCATACCAAAACGGCAGCATTATCACAAGCGAAATGGAAGCATTTATTTCGCTTTGTCCCTCAAAAATTATTGCAATAACAGGCTCTGCGGGAAAGACTACAACTACAACGCTTATTGCAAAAATTCTTGAAAAGTCGGGAAAGAAGGTATTCCTCGGCGGAAATATCGGAAAACCGCTTTTAAGTGAAATTGATAATATCACAGAAAATGATTTCACAGTCCTTGAACTTTCAAGTTTCCAATTACATACCATAAACAAATTCCAAAACAAGGATTTGCCCTATGCACACATCTCATTTCCCGATGTTGCGGTTGTTACCAATGTAACACCAAATCACCTCAATTGGCACACGGATATGAAAGAATATGCGGATGCCAAGGCAAACATTTTCAGGTTTATGAAAAAGGGCGGAACACTTGTCACAAACTATGCAGATGTTATTTGCAAAGATTTTGCAAAAGAGGCAAAAGACAAAGGACTTCTTGTTAAAACATTTTCGGCAAAAGAGACGAGTGCCGATATTGTTTGCCAGAACGGGAAAGTTTTGTGCGGCGATAAAAATATAATTGATACAAAAGACATTCTTCTTTGCGGTGACCACAATCTCGAAAATTATATGGCAGCAATCGGTGCGACCTTGGGACTTGTAAAAGAAAGTGATGTTTTTGAAATTGCAAACTCCTTTGGCGGAGTTGAGCACAGATTTGAACTTGTAAGAGAACTTGGCGGCGTCAAATATTACAACAGTTCCATCGACTCTGCGCCCGAAAGAACACTTGCGGCACTTTCGTGTTTGTCAGGCGAATTTGACGGCAAAATTGTGCTTATCCTTGGTGGAAAAGACAAAAACCTTGATTTTACACTCCTTGGCGATGTTGTATGCAAGAGAGCAAAAGCCGTTCTTGTTTCAAGGGATACGCCCGAAAAGAAGATTGAGAGGGCAATTACACAAAGCAAGTTCTATGACAAAGAAAAACTTGATTTTGTGCTATGTAACGGTTTTGACGATGCGGTAAAGACGGCATCTGAAAAGGCAAAATCGGGCGATGTTGTTCTTTTGTCACCTGCCTGCACAAGCTTTGATGAATTTTTGAATTTTGAAAAGCGTGGACAAAGATTTAAGGATATAGTAAACAGTCTTTAATGTAAATAAATTTAATTTTTTCGGAGGAAATATGATTTTTGTTCTGTCTGACACACACCTTTCATTCACAACAGACAAACCCATGGATGTCTTTGGACACACATGGGAAAATCATGCTGAAAAAATTAAGGAAAACTGGACAAAAAAGGTGTCGGGAGGCGACACTGTCGTAATCGGCGGTGATTTGTCGTGGGGAATTGACCTTGAAGAAGCAAAGCAGGATTTACTCTTTATTGACTCTCTTCCGGGAAGAAAAATAATCCTCAAGGGCAACCACGATTACTGGTGGTCGACACAAAATAAGATAACAAAATTCTTTGCCGAAAACGGCATTTCAACTATTGAAATTCTTCACAACAATGCCATAAAGGTTGAAGATAAAATTCTCTGCGGATCTCGTGGTTGGATGAACGAATTCGGTGTCAAGAGTGAGGACGAGAGAATACTCAAAAGAGAAGCTCAAAGACTTGAACTTTCGCTCGAGGCAGGGCAAAAATTAAAGGATGAGAATCCTGAATGTAAAATGATTTTGTTTATGCACTATCCGCCTGTTTTCTCATCTTTTATCTTTTACGAGGCGATTGAACTTATGTATAAATACGGGATTGAAGATGTTTATTACGGGCATTTGCACAATGTAAAAGAGTCCCAGCTTGACAAAAATTATATCGGAATAAACCTTCATTTAACTGCGGCAGATTACTTGAATTTTGAGCCGCTTGAAGTTGAATAAAACAAAAAAAGGCTATGCCAAACGGCATAGCCTTAATTTTTTTATTTTCAGTTTTGCTCAAAATCCGAATGACACGCACGGCTCATACTGTCAGTGAGTATCTTGAATATGTTTGCACTCGCCGCTGCCTGAACTAAAAGGTCGCAAAGCCTTTCGGGGTTGTCAGCCTCATTTTCAAAAATGGGATTTGCAACAACCTTTATGTTTTCAACAACATAAGAAAATGCTTTTTGCTGATTCTTAACAAAAGAATCATAGGTCTTTTTAATAAACGCCTCATCGGTGTTTGACAAGAGAATTTTCTGAATTGTCGCCATATCGTGAGTTTGCTTTAATGTGAAAATTATAAGAAGAAGAGCAATATGCTTTCTTGAATATCTCTTTTTCTCGGGGGCGGGTATTATTCCGAGTTTTACATAGTTGTTTATCATGGCAGGGGTTATAAACTTGTCCTTGCCGAGCGCTCTTGGGTATATTTCAAGATACTTTTCAAGAAGTGATATAACCTGATCCATATAAAGTTCAATTTCGGGAAGGGCGTCCCAGAGGGGAAGTGTATATCCCTTTAGAATCTGCTCAAAATCATTAAAGGAATTTATAAATTTATCTTTTTCTATATGCATAACTTTTCTCCAAAATCATTTTATATTATTTATTTTATCAAGTCTTTTATTTCTTGCGTATAAAATAAGGTCGCATCCTACCATTATAAGATTGAAAACATAAAAGCACAAAACATACCACTTTTGTGAAAACGATGCCATATAAGACTCGTTCACAAGCTTTGATGTGATTCCTGCAATATAACCAAAGAATATAAGGCACAAAAACGCAAGGCTTTTCCCTTTTGTTGTCCTTGCCTTATATGATTTTATAACACTCAAGGGCCACGATGCCCCGAAACTTGCAATCATTGTTATCTCAAGAAGTTCCGCCATAATCCCATCTCCTTTTTTATCATTTTATCACGAAGATGCGGTCTTGTAAAGACCATTTTTAACAAAAACCACATCTTTGGCTCTTGACATAAAGACCGAAATGTGATAATATGGTTTTAATAACCAGATGCAAAAGTTATGGAAATTACAAAGGAGGCAAATTTAATGATTAAGAAGTTTCTTAATATGAGAGATATGATTTGGGAAAGCGCAAAGAGATTCCCGAAGAATAACGCATTTATAATAAAGAAAAAAGACGAGGACGACAATGTTTCTTATAAGAATGTAACATATACAGATTTAAAAGACGATGTAAAGAATCTTGGAAAGTATTTTCTTTCAAAGGGGTACGCAGACAAGAGAGTTGCGGTTATCGGAGATAACTGTTATGAGTGGATGCTGGTGTTTTATGCACAGCTGTCGGCTGACGGCGTTATAGTTCCGCTTGACAGAGGGCTTTTTGAAGAGGAAATGTTAGAACAGCTTTCAAGAGCAAAAGCAGATGTAGTATTCTACTCTGCAAGATTCAAGAGCATATTCTCAAAGCATCCCGAAATCCAAAGCTATTGTATGACAGATGAGACGTTTTATGATATGGTCAAGGAGGGAGACGATATTGAAAACGACCAAGAATATGAAAGCATAAACATTGATGCACATAAAATGAGCATAATTCTCTTTACCTCGGGAACAACATCTTCGTCAAAGGCGGTAATGCTTTGCCAGAATAATATTCTGTCAAATGTTCACGCAATGACAATTTGGGAAACGCTCTATGAAACAGATGTAAATCTTGCACTTTTACCATTCCACCACACATTTGGAATGACACAGATGGTGCTTTTCGGCTCTCTTGGAATGTGCAATGTTTTCTGTGAGGGACTCAGAATCGCACAGGCACTTAATGAATACGGAGTGTCGGTACTGGTTGGTGTTCCGAGAATTGCCGATGAAATCAAAAATACTGTTTTCAGAAAACTTGAAGGAACAGGCAAAATGGGCGTTTTCAAGAACGCATACGGTGTGTCAAAGACTTTGAAGAAAATGAAAATTGATGTTGCAAGAAAACTTTTCTCAAGTATTCACACGGCACTTGGCGGAAAACTCAGACTTATAATTGTAGGTGCGGCTCCTGCAAACCCCAAGACACTTGAATGGTTTAACGGAATAGGCATTGTAACGATACAAGGCTACGGACTTACGGAAACTGCACCTGTTGTCAGTGCGGAAAACCCGACTCATATGAGATGCGGTTCTGTCGGTAAGGCGCTGCCCGGAGTTGATGTTGAAATTTTCGATAAGGATGAAGATTCGGGTATTGGCGAGATAACAGTCAAGGGCGAAAATGTAATGCTCGGATATTATGATGATGAGCAAAGCACGGCAAAGGTTCTTAAAAATTCAAGATTCTTTACGGGCGATATGGGATATATGGATAAAGACGGATACATCTTTATAACAGGCAGAAAGAAGAATGTTATAGTTCTTCAGAACGGAAAAAATGTATTCCCCGAAGAAATTGAAAGCCTTATTGACACATGTAAAGGTGTTCGTGACAGTATAGTTTATAACGATACAAAGAACGGAAAAGATATGCTTTGTGCAAAAATCTATTACGATAAGAGCATGAACAAGGAAACTGTTGAACAAAATGTTGCAAGTCACATCGACCAGATGAATAAGACTCTTGTGCCTTATAAGCAGATAAGAGATTTTACAGTTATGGATACAGAGCCCGAAAGAACAACAACTCTTAAAATCAAGAGAAACAAAAACTAAAAAGTATAAAACAAGTCTGCATTTTGGCAGACTTGTTTTTTTGGCAATAAAAGTAAATAAATGCTATTGTAAAATTTTGTCTTGTGTGTTACAATAACTATATATGAATTTGAGGGGTGATGCGGTTTGACAAGTTTAATAAAGTCTGCCGGTGTTTTGGGTATCGACGGCTTTGTGGTTGATGTCGAATGCTTCGCATCAGGCAAAACTCCAAAATTTGAAATTGTCGGTCTTCCCGATACGGCGGTTAAAGAGGCTTATTCAAGAATAAAAGCCGCAATTAAATCATCGGGATTTGACTTTCCGACAATGTCAGTAACCGTAAACCTTGCTCCTGCCGACAGAATAAAGCAGGGTACTGCACTTGACCTTGCAATACTTCTGTCACTCTTGAAATGCACATCAATTGTGACCGCACAAACCGATAACAAATGCTTTGTCGGGGAAATCTCGCTTGAAGGAAAAGTGAGAAGTGCAAGAGGCGTTCTGTCAATGTGTATGGCGGCAAAGAAGGCAGGAATCCCTGAAATTTATGTGCCGGTTGAAAACAGTGCGGAAGCTGCGGTTGTTGACGGAATTGATGTTTATGCGGTTAAAGATATAAAAGAACTCGTCGACCATCTTTTGGGCCTTAAAACACTTTCAAAAGTTTCGGTTGACAGAGAGAGAATGTTTGAGTTATCATACGAAACAATAAGTGATATGAGCGATGTCAAGGGTCAGGAAAACGCAAAACTTGCACTTGAAGCCGCGGCGGCCGGGATGCACAATGTTCTTCTTATTGGTCCTCCCGGAACGGGAAAGAGTATGCTCGCAAAAAGACTTCCCGGAATTTTGCCGCCAATGACCTTTGATGAGGCAGTGGAAACTACAAGAATTCATTCCGTTTCGGGAATTTTGCCTGAGGGAAAGAGCCTTGTTACACAAAGACCTTTCAGGTCACCTCACCACACAATGTCAACAATAAGTCTTGCCGGCGGCGGAAGAATCCCAATGCCGGGCGAAATGTCACTTGCACATAACGGCGTTTTGTTTCTTGATGAACTTGCAGAATTCGGCAAGGATGCGACAGATACGCTTCGTCAGCCCGTTGAAGACGGAAAAATAACCGTTACAAGAGTCGGCGGAAGATTTGATTTTCCTTGCTCATTTATGCTTGTGTGTGCGATGAATCCGTGTAAATGCGGATTTTACGGCGACCCTGAAAAGAAGTGTACTTGTTCCGAAGCATCAAGAGAAAGATATCTTGCAAAAATATCAGGGCCTATGCTTGACAGAATGGATATACAGATTGAAGTTGGATCACTCAGATACGAACAGCTTTCAACAAAGGAAAAATCCGAAAAGTCAAAGGCTATACGCGAAAGAGTGTGCAAAGCGAGAAATATAATGGAAAAACGCTATGCAGGAACAGGCATTCACGCAAACTCACAGCTTACTCCCGCAATGATAAGGGAATACTGCATTATGGATGAGGAAGCGGGAGTGGTTATGAAGAATGCTTTCCAAAGGCTCGGACTTTCGGCAAGAGGCCATGACAGAATATTAAAAGTTGCAAGAACTTTTGCCGATATGGAAAATAGTGAAATTATACAAAAACAGCATATTGCAAGTGCTGTTCAGATGAGAAGTCTGGATCGCAAATACTGGTCATAACGGACTTTTTGAACCTTGTGGTTTCAAAACAAAAATGTGTTCTTTGGACATTTTGCATAAAATGTGAAAAGACAGCTGTTTTTTGAGTCATAAATGGTACTCAATTGATAATTATTCGTATGGGTTCACTTATCTTAGTTTACATAATAATTGTGGAAAACTCGGCAAAGTCGCCCTCAAAATTGTGGAAAACTATGTGGAAAATGTGTAAAAACTCGTTAAAGAAGTCTGTAACTACGGGTTTTAGCCGTGATTTGACCAAATGTTTGTTTTTTCGACTTTTACATCTCAAATAAAAAAATAATGTAGTTATGTAAATCAGTTTATGGCAAACCATATGTGAATATTTATGCAAAAGCGTGAATATTATTCATTGAAATTTATAAATTCCAATATACAAGGAGAGAAAAAATATGCTTACAGATGCACAGATTGCTCAGAGTTCAAAAATGCTTCCAATTGGAGAAGTTGCTTCTTCAATAGGACTTTCGGAGGACAAGCTTGAATACTATGGAAAGTATAAGGCAAAGCTCTCTGACGAACTTTTGGCACAGGTTAATGATGAAACAAAGAAAAACGGAAAACTCGTGCTTGTAACTGCCGTAAACCCGACACCTGCAGGTGAAGGTAAGACAACAATGTCGATAAGTATCGGTCAGGCACTCGCTAAAATCGGAAAGAAGGGTATTCTTGCTCTTCGTGAGCCTTCCCTTGGCCCTGTTTTTGGTATTAAAGGCGGTGCGGCAGGTGGTGGATATTCGCAGGTTCTTCCTATGGAAGATATAAATCTTCACTTTACCGGAGATTTCCACGCAATAACAACTGCAAACAATCTTCTTTCTGCAATGATAGATAATTCACTTCAGCAGGGAAATGTTCTCGGACTTGACCCCAAGAGAATTTCATTCAAGCGTGTTCTTGATATGAATGACAGAGCGCTCAGAAAGGTTGTTATCGGATGCGGCGCAAAGGCTGACGGCGTTATGCGTGAAGAAGGCTTCAATATCACTGCGGCATCTGAAATTATGGCAATTCTCTGCCTTGCAGAAAACCTTGAAAACTTAAAGGAAATGCTCGGTAATATACTTGTTGGTTACACTTATGACGGAAGAGCAGTGTTCGCAAGAGAGCTTGGCGGTATTGGTGCTATGGCGGCAGTCCTTAAGGATGCAATGAAACCTAATCTCGTTCAGACAATCGAGCACACACCTTGCCTTGTTCACGGTGGTCCTTTCGCTAATATCGCACACGGATGTAACTCAATTATCGCAACAAAAGCAGCCCTCAAACTTGCAGATTATGTTATAACTGAAGCAGGTTTTGGTGCAGACCTTGGTGCTGAAAAGTTCTTTGATATAAAGTGCAGAAAAGCAGGACTTAAGCCCGATGCAGTTGTTCTTGTAGCAACAATAAGAGCACTTAAGTATAACGGCGGTGTTCCCAAGGATATGCTTAAAGAGCCCAATGTTGAGGCATTGAAGAAGGGCGCTTGTAACCTTGAGGCTCACATTGATAACCTCAAGAAATACAATGTTCCGCTTGTTGTAACTGTAAACCACTTCTATGCAGATACTGACGAGGAAGTGCAGGCAGTTATAGATATTGCAAAGGCAAAGGGCGTTAACTGTATTGTATGTAAAGGCTTTGAAAAGGGCGGCGAGGGCGCAATTGACCTTGCAAATGAAGTTGTAAGACTTGCAGACAGCGGTCAAAGCAAATTTGCACCTCTTTATGAAAGCACACTTTCAATCAAGGAAAAGATTGAAAAGGTTGCAAAGGAAATTTACGGTGCTGAAAATGTAACTTATGATGCGGCGGCGCTCAAGACAATAAAGGAAGCGGAAGAGCTTGGCTTTGGAGATTATCCTGTTTGTATGGCAAAGACACAGTATTCGCTTTCTGATAATGCAGCGGCTCTTGGCAGACCCACAGGCTTTACTTTGAATGTTCGAGAAGTAAGAATAAGCTCGGGTGCAGGATTTATCGTAGCGCTTACAGGCGCAATTATGACAATGCCCGGACTTCCCAAGAAACCCGCGGCAGTTGAAATTGATATTGATAACGACGGCACAATTTCGGGATTGTTCTAATATCGAGAGGATAGTATGAAACAACAGTTTTTTTCGGAAAGTGAAAATAATACCGAACAAATAGCATATGAGTTTGCAAAAACTTTGAAAAAAGGCGATTTCATCGCATTTTTCGGAGACCTTGGCTCTGGCAAAACGGCATTTACAAGAGGACTTGCAAAGTATTTTTGCCCGGATGCAAGAGTTTCAAGTCCTACCTATGCTATTGTCAATGAATATCTCGGAGAGACACCCATTTTTCATTTTGATATGTACAGAATCGAGGACGAGGACAGCCTTTATTCTATCGGTTTTTATGACTATCTTGAGAGGAATGGTATTTGCGTTTGTGAGTGGAGTGAAAATATAACATATGCGCTTCCTCAGAAACGGTATGATGTAACTTTCGAGAAAACAGGTGAAAATTCCAGAAGAATTGTTGTGGAACAAAGACAGTAGAATAATAAAAGTAAAAAGGCATCGCGAAAGCGATTCCTTTTTTATTTGGTTTTGCCAAGTTTTTTCAAAAACTTGCGGATTCAAAAGGCAGAGCCTTTTGCCGCACTCCGCAGAGTGCGGAATCCTTGTGCTTTCAAAAGCGCAGGAAAGGTGAATTTTTGCCGTAAGGCAAAAAGAGGAGAACCCTCGCCGGGGGTTCTCCTTTATAAT
>JAZSLO010000227.1:0-5191 GCA_045535415.1 Eubacteriales bacterium | reverse complement strand
ATTTATATCGTAAATTTCTGCGAATTCATATCCAAAACCGAAAGTTCCGCTGGCAGGAATTACGGGATTCGAAAGTTCAATACCGCAAAGGTTTACACTCATTTTTCCCATATTATTTCCTCCTTTACAAGAACAGGTCCGTCTTTACAGATACGCTTGTTTCCGTAAAGAGTCTTACACGAGCAGCCCATACAAGCGCCAAAACCGCAGCCCATTCTTTCTTCAAAGCTGAACTGTCCTGATGTATTTGTTGCGTTATATACCGCCTTTAACATATTTTCAGGACCGCAGGTGAAAAAGTAGTCATACTGCACATTTTCTATTGCATTTGTTACAAAGCCCTTAATTCCTTCGCTTCCGTCAACTGTTGTGACAAAAACCTTTGCGCCAAGAGCCTCAAACTCATCCTTATAGAAAATTTCACTCTTTGTATTAAAGCCCAAAATTACGCTGACATTCTTTCCTTCTTTTATAAGGTCCTTTGCAAGCTTATAAAGAGGAGGAACTCCCACACCGCCACCGATTAAAAGTGCATTTTTCTCGCACTTTGATATATCGTATCCGTTTCCAAGGCCTGTGAGAACATCCAGGGTCTGTCCCTTTGTCATTTTCTCCATCATTTCCGTGCCTGAACCCACAACCTTATAAATAATTGTAAGCTCTTTTTCGTCTACATCGCAAACGGATATAGGGCGTCTTAAAAACTTTCCCTCAAGTTTTATATTTACAAACTGACCGCAGAAAATGTCCGAAACATCACCCGTGAGCGTCATTCTCAGAACATTTTCCGTCAGATGCACATTTTCATTTACTGTTAAAATTGTCTGTTTCAACTTAAAATTACTTCCTTTTAAGATTTTTCACGCATCAATTGTGGATATTGTCATAACTGACTCTTCAAGAACATCTAAAAGCACCTTTACAGTATCAAGAGAAGTGAAGAGTGTTACATTATTCTCTGTTGCACACTGTCTTATTGTGTGTCCGTCCTGCGCCTGTCCCTGAGAGCCTATATCCTTTGTGTTGATAACATATGCTATATGTCCCTGTCTTATGGATTCGGGAATCTGTGAGCTTCCCTCGCTTATTTTCTCAAGCACTCTTGTGCGGATTCCTGCATTCTTAAGGAATGCCGCAGTTCCGCTTGTAGCCTCAATATTAAAGCCAAGGTCATAAAATCTTCTTATCAGAGGAAGTGCCTCTTCCTTATCCTTATCGGCAATTGTTGCAAGAACTGTTCCGTAGTTCTGCATCTGCATTCCCGATGCCTGAAGCGCTTTATAAAGCGCACGGTTGAGTTTATCATCATAACCGATTGCTTCGCCTGTGGACTTCATTTCGGGTCACAGATATGCGTCAAGTCCGCGTATTTTATTGAACGAGAATACCGGCACCTTTACATACCAGCGTTTCTTTTCTTCGGGATACAAATCAAATATGCCAAGCTCTTTAAGGCTCTTTCCGAGAATTACCTCTGTTGCAATATCTGCAAGGCTATATCCTGTTGCCTTTGAAAGAAAAGGTACTGTTCTTGATGAACGGGGATTTACCTCAATTATATAAACATTATCATCTTCATCAACAATAAACTGGATATTGTAAAGACCTACAATTCCGATACCAAGTCCGAGCTTCTTTGCGTACTGAAGAATAATGCCTTTAACCTTATTTGAAATACTGAATGTGGGATATACGCTTATTGAGTCACCGCTATGGATACCTGTTCTTTCAACAAGCTCCATAATACCCGGAACAAATACATTCTGTCCGTCGCAGATTGCGTCAACCTCAACCTCTTTACCCTGAATATACTTATCAACAAGAACGGGCTTATCTTCATCAATTTCAACGGCAGTTCTAAGGTAATGCTTTAACTGTTCAGGATTTGCAACTATCTGCATCGCTCTTCCGCCAAGTACAAAGCTTGGTCTTACAAGAACAGGGTAGCCAATCTTTTCAGCTGCCGCAAGTCCGTCTTCAATTTTAGTTACGGCTCTGCCCTGAGGCTGAGGAATGTTAAGCTCTTCAAGTATCTTTTCAAAGCTGTCTCTGTTTTCTGCTCTTTCAATCGCCTCGCAATCAGTACCGATTATCTTAACGCCTCTTCTCATAAGAGGTTCTGCAAGGTTTATCGCAGTCTGTCCGCCAAGGGATGCAATAACGCCCTCTGGCTTTTCAAACTCGATTATATTCATAACATCTTCGGGTGTCAGCGGTTCAAAGTAGAGCTTGTCTGCTGTTGTATAGTCAGTAGATACTGTTTCGGGGTTATTGTTTATAATAATCGCTTCATATCCCGAATTTTTGATTGTTGTTACTGCGTGTACTGTCGAATAGTCAAATTCAACGCCCTGACCGATTCTTATAGGACCTGCACCAAGAACTACTATCTTCTTTTTATTTGTCAGAACTGATGCGTTTTCGCCTGTATATGACGAGTAGAAATAAGGAATATACGCATTTGTATGGCAGGTATCAACCATTCTGAACGCAGGAAGCAGATTGTTTTCTTTACGGAAGTTACAAACATCAAGTTCATCACATTTCCACATACGAGCAACATACTTATCACTAAAGCCCATTTTCTTTGCGGCCAACAGTATATCCTTATCCTTTACATTTGCCTTCAATGTTTCCTCCATATCAACTATTCTCTTGATAGCTTCAAGGAAGAAAGGAGTAATCATTGTAATCTTGTGAATTTCTTCAACAGAAACATTCCTTGCAAAAAGTTCTGCAATAGCAAAGAGATTATCAGAACGGAATTCGCTGATATAATCCTTGAGTTCATCAGCAGTCATATTATCAAACTTTGCGTGATAAATATGGTTAACTCCGATTTCAAGTGAACGTGTACCCTTAAGAAGAGCTTCCTCGAGGGTTGAACCGATACCCATAATTTCACCGGTTGCTTTCATCTGTGTGCCAAGATGATTGGATGCAGATGTAAACTTATCAAACGGGAATCTGGGAAGTTTGGCAATAACATAGTCAAGCTTAGGCTCGAATGCTGCAGTGGTGTTTGCAATCTTGATGTCTTCAAGAGCCATACCAACGGCAATTTTAGCAGTAACGCGTGCAATAGGATATCCAGAAGCCTTGGAAGCTAACGCTGACGAGCGCGACACACGAGGATTAACCTCAATAAGATAATACTCACTTGAATGAGGATTTAATGCGAACTGAACATTACAGCCTCCTTCAATTTTCAATTCTTTGATAATCTTTATAGCACTGTCATTGAGCATTTTGAGATCATGGTCATTCAAGGTCATAATGGGCGCAACAACAGCCGAGTCGCCTGTATGAACTCCGACAGGGTCAATGTTTTCCATACCGCATATTGTTATTGCCTTATCGTTTGAGTCACGCATTACTTCAAACTCTATTTCCTTATAGCCCTTAACGCTCTTTTCGATAAGTACCTGATGAACAGGTGAAAGTTTGAATGCATTAAGTCCGATTTCCACAAGTTCTTCTTCACTGTATGCAAATCCGCCGCCTGTTCCGCCAAGTGTAAACGCAGGACGAAGTACAACAGGGTATCCGATTCTCTGTGCGGCTGCCTTTGCTTCTTCTATACTATATGTGATTTCGGAGGGAATTGTAGGCTCGCCGATGGACATGCAAAGTTCTTTGAACATTTCTCTGTCTTCGGCTCTTTCGATACTCTTACTGCTGGTGCCTAAAAGTTCAACGCCGCATTCCTTTAAAATGCCCTTCTTTTCAAGCTGCATTGCAAGATTTAAGCCTGTCTGTCCACCGATACCGGGAACTATTGCATCAGGTCTTTCGTATCTTAAAATCTTTGCAACATATTCAAGTGTCAAAGGCTCCATATAAACCTTATCCGCAATTGTTGTATCTGTCATTATTGTTGCAGGATTTGAGTTTACAAGCACAACTTCATATCCTTCCTCTTTAAGAGCAAGGCACGCCTGTGTTCCTGCGTAGTCAAATTCAGCAGCCTGTCCAATTACAATAGGACCGGAACCGATAATGAGTATCTTTTTTAAATCTGTTCTCTTTGCCATTTTGTTTTTCCTCCGAATTTATGTTAAATATTTTTATAAACTACTTTTCCGCCGCACACTGTCAGCATACATTTCCCGAAAACTTCCCAGTTTTCAAACGGTGTTGCCCTTCCCATTGATAAAAACTCGTCAGGGTTTATTTTATACTTTTCATTTAAATCAAACACACAAAAATCAAGTCCGCTTTCAAATCCAAATCTCTTTTTGGGATTCTCACTCATAAGCGAAATCAACTTTTCAAGGCTGATGACACCTGTTTTTACAAGGTGTGTGTACATTATGGGAAATGCCGTTTCAAGTCCGACTATTCCAAATGCGCTCTTTTCAAGTCCTCTTGATTTCTCCTGTGCGCTATGAGGTGCGTGGTCGGTTGCAATCATATCGATTGTGCCGTCAATTATTCCCTCAATCAGTGCCTCTTTATCGCTCTTGCTTCTGAGTGGCGGATTCATTTTGAATCTTCCCTCTTCCTGAAGATTGTCATCGCACATAACAAGATAATGAGGTCCCGTTTCGCAAGTTACATCAAGCCCTGATTTTTTTGCCTGACGGATAAGCTCAACGCTCTCTTTTGCGGAAATATGGCACACATGGTATTTACAACCCGTCTGCGCCACCAGATTCAAATCTCTTTCAATCTGTTTATATTCACTTTCCGAGCAAATGCCTTTATGCCCGTGAAGTTTTGCATACTCGCCGTCATGGATATATCCGCCAAAAAGCAGTGAATTTACCTCGCAATGTGCCACAATGATTTTTGAAAGGCTTTTTGCTTTTATCATAGCCTCTCTCATAATCTCATCGTTTTGCACCCCTTTTCCGTCATCCGAAAATGCGCACACGCTTTTTGCCATTTTTTCCATTTCGGAAAGTTCTTCTCCCGCCTGGCACTTTGTAATTGAGCCATAAGGATACACATTTATTACAGCGTCTTTTTCTATTATATCAAGTTGTTTTTGAAGATTTTCCACACTGTCGGGCACGGGATTCAGATTTGGCATTGTGCAAACCTTTGTGTATCCGCCTGCCGCCGCCGCCATAGAGCCCGTCTTTATTGTTTCTTTATAAGAAAAACCCGGCTCGCGAAAATGAACATGCACATCGCAAAAACCGGGAAAAATACAATATTTATGCGTCAAAAGAGAAGAATATTCCTT
>JAZSLO010000148.1:0-8814 GCA_045535415.1 Eubacteriales bacterium | reverse complement strand
TATCTGAAATATCCGAATACTGCAAATTCCTTGGAAAATATTTGAAAGACGGGCTTTACAACTTGAGCGGTATTAAAATCTACGGTGACGGCGGTGACAACACAGGTGCTTGCATTTTATTCAACAAGCAAGGTATTCCCTGCGAGGCTGTTTCTCAGGCTTTGTCGGACGAAAACATCTGTGTGCGCTCGGGACTTCACTGTGCCCCTCTCTCTCATAAAGCTTTCGGCACAGACAAAACAGGTGCAGTACGGGTTTCTCTTTCTTTTAACAACACAAAAGATGAGGCTGATGCCTTACTTTTCGCTATAAGCAAAATAAAGTGACAGACAAAAAATTCCACCCGAATTTTCGGGTGGAATTTCACTATTTAATTGACTTATTTTCCAAGACTGTCGGAAACACTTGTTGTAACTTTTCTGTTGTAACATTCAAACATTTCGTCAACTTTTGCCTTATCAGGCTTTTTCGTGAAAGCACTTAAAAGAGGAACAAGTATGAGTCCTGTCACCATTGCAAATGCTCCCGAGTAGAGTGAATTCTTGAAGACAAGTCCGAGGAAACCGGATGGTGCGCCGAGCACGCCAAGGGATATGAGAAGCTGAATTATTTCAATGCCCGCGCCGTATACAAAACAAAAAGCAACGGCTGTTTTTGTTGTTCTCTTTGAGTACAAACCGTAGAGGAATGGTGCGAGGAATGCGCCCGCCAAAGCTCCCCACGATACGCCCATCATCTGTGCAATGAATGTAAATCCAAACATATCCTTAACTATTGCAAGGGCAGCCGATACCAAAATAAAGAACACGATAAAGAGTCTTAAAATTGTGATTTTCTTTTTTTCACTTACACTCTTTCCGCTCTTTGTCATTACAGGAACAACAACATCAAGTGAAAGTGTTGAACTTGACGTAAGAACAAGCGACGAAAGAGTTGACATTGATGCTGACAAAACAAGCACTATTACAACCGCAATAACAATATCAGGCATTTTTGAAAGCATTGTCGGAACTATGGAGTCTGTCATAACAACGCCATTTGCACCATAAAGTTCAGGAGCATCGTAAAGTCTTCCGAAACCGCCCATAAAGTAGCATCCGCCTGCAACTATAATTGCAAAAATTGTTGAAATTATTGTTCCCTTGCTTATTGCATTTTCATCTTTTATTGAGTAGAACTTACCAATCATCTGCGGAAGTCCCCAAGTACCGAGCGATGTAAGAATAACAACAACCACAAGGTAAAGCGGCTGCGTTCCGAAGAATGATGTAAATGCGCCCTTCATTCCCGCAGTTTCGGGGTACGGAGATTCTATAAGTGAGAGAGCTTTATAAGCCTCTGTAAATCCGCCGTTTGAATTAAGCATTGCACCCACAACAAGCACGATTCCGAAAAGCATTATAATTCCTTGAATAAAGTCGTTTATTGCAGTTGCCATATATCCGCCGAAAATTACATAAAGGCCTGTTAAAAAAGCCATTATTGCAATTACAGCCCAGTAAGGAATATCAAATGCCATTCCAAAAAGGCTTGAAAGTCCGTTGTAGAGTGATGCTGTGTAAGGAATAAGGAACACAAACACTATAACAGATGCTGCAATTTTAAGAGCCGGCGAATTGTATCGTTTGCCGAAAAATTCGGGCATTGTCTTACTTTCAATGTGCTGTGTCATAACTCTTGTTCTTCTGCCTAATATAACCCACGCTAAAAGTGATCCGATAAATGCATTACCAAGACCAATCCATGTTGATGCAAGTCCGAAATTCCAGCCAAACTGTCCGGCATAACCTACAAAGATTACCGCCGAAAAGTAGCTTGTTCCGAATGCAAAAGCCGTAAGCCAAGGACCCACCGAGCGTCCGCCGAGAACAAACGAATCAACATTTGTAGCATTTTTGCGGCAGTAAAGTCCGACACCAATCATAAGCGCGAAAAATACCACCAAAAAGATAATGTGTAATACCATTGTTTTCCCTTCTTTCTTTAAAATTTTGTATGAGGGCAAGTAAAATGGTATAAAAAAACCGCCCTCTTTTTTCAAAGAGGGCGATAAAATCGCTGTACCACCTCAGTTTACCGCTTTGTTACCAAAGACGGCCTCGTCAAGCACGCTTTTATAATAATAAAAGGTATGCTCTGTTGCTATAACGGGCACACCCGTGACAAACTACTTAAATATTTCGCCTGTCAGGCTCTCGGAATGTATTCGCAAAAGTCAAGGCTTTATGTCTTGCACCACCCGACACTTCTCTGAAAGTCTTTAATTCTTTGCTACTTGTTTCCGGTCATCGCTGTTTATGGAGTGATTTTACAACATTTTTCCACTTTTGTCAAGTACTTTTTTACTTTATTAAAGCGAAATTTAAAATTAAAAGCCGAAAATCAAAGTTTTCAGCTTTTTTATTTATTTCTTTTCTTCAATATATTCGTCAAGCAAATCGCACGCAAGGGTGACAAAATCAACACATCTCATATCGTGTCCCTTTGTATCTTCCTCGCCTTTGCGAATACCAAGAAGTTCTCTGCAGATTATACTTCCCTTTTCTTTAGCAAACTTTGCGCCAAGGTTTCTTACATTCGCATAAAGTTCTTTCTTGGCATTTGCATCTTTTGGGTCGGAATATCCGTACAAAAGTCCGAGAACCGTGAACATTCCCGAAACTGCCCCGCAAACCTCTCTCATTCTGCCCATTCCGCCGCCAAAGGTTGACGACATCATAGCCGCAGTTTTTTCATCAATCCCAATTTTATCGCAATATGCCAGAACTACTGACTGCGAGCAATTATAACCTTGTTCAAAATACTTTCTTGCCAAATCAGAGTGTTTCATTGTCTTTTCCTCTTTTTTATCTGTAATAGTCAAATTCGACATCATAGATATTAACGGTATCTCCGTCCTTGATGCCCTTATCTTCAAGTGCCTTTATAATTCCAGATTTTCTTAAAATCTTCTGGAAATATGCCATTGATTCATAATCGTTGAAGTTTATTGAATTTATGACATTTATGATTCTCGGCGCTTCAACAAAGAATGTTCCGTTTACATTCTTGACGGTAATTTCCTCGTCAGTATCTTCAAATACAGGCTCATCAAGATTCATTTCGCTTTCAAAAATCTTGATTTCGGGAAGTTCCACAAGCTTCTTTGCGATAATTTCTTTAAGTTCGTCTGTGCCCTCGCCGATAGCGGCACACATAAAGACAATGGGAATATTATTTTCATCCGCAAACCTTTGGAGCTTTTCTTTATTTTCATCACTCATCATATCTATCTTATTTGCCGCGATAATTCTCGGTCTTGACGAAAGCTCTGGTGAATACTTTTCAAGTTCCGAATTTATTGTGAGAATATCGTCCAATGGGTCTCTGCCCTCATATCCCGATGCGTCAACTACATTTACAATAAGTCTGCATCTTTCAATATGTCTTAAAAACTGATGACCAAGTCCCTCGCCCTCGGATGCGCCCTCAATAAGTCCGGGAATATCCGCAAGAACATAGTTTGTGCTCTTTGCGCTGACAACACCTAAAATTGGCGACAGCGTTGTGAAATGATATTCTGCAATTTTTGGTTTTGCCGCACTTACCATTGATACAATAGTAGATTTTCCTGCGCTCGGCATTCCCACAAGACCTGCGTCCGCAAGCATTTTGAGCTCAAGCTCAACTTCCATTTCCTGCCCCTTTATTCCGCTTTTTGCAAAATTTGGAGTCTGGCGTGTGGGAGTTGCAAAATGAGTATTGCCAAAACCGCCTTTTCCGCCTTTGAGAATTGTAAATCTTCCCGTTTCCTTAACATCCTCATCAGACATATCCTTTATGACTTTGCCCGTGTTTGCGTCCTTAATTACAGTTCCGGGGGGAACAGGGATTTCAATGTTATCAGCGGTTTTTCCGTGAAAGCGTTTTGCTCCGCCATCGTCACCATTATCTGCAACAAATTTTCTTCTGTATTTAAAGTCTAAAAGCGTGTTCTTTCCCTCATCCGCAACAAATACAACGTCTCCGCCCTTACCGCCGTCGCCGCCATCAGGCCCTCCGTGCGACACATATTTTTCTCGTCTGAAAGAAACACATCCGTTTCCGCCGTTACCTGCTTTTATATATATTTTGACCTTATCTATAAACATAAATTTTGTGCCTCCTGTACTGTATTTATTAAACAAAAGGCTGTCGGGGAATCGACAGCCTTTTTATTATTGGTTTTGCACGAAAACTTATGCTTCGTAAACGCTAACGCGCTTTCTTCCGCCTGCCATGTGCTCAAACTTAACCCTTCCGGATGTGAGAGCAAAAAGCGTATCATCTGTACCGATACCAACATTGTTACCGGGACGGATGTGTGTTCCACGCTGTCTTACAATAATATTGCCGGCAACAACGCTCTGTCCGTCTGCCTTCTTAACACCAAGACGCTTGGATTCGGAATCACGGCCGTTCTTTGTTGAACCAACACCTTTTTTATGTGCAAAAAACTGAATACTGATTCTCAACATTTTATTTACACCTCCGTTGAAATTGTTACATATTCCGGATACTCCTGCGATAAATCCTTGATATATCTTTTGTATCCGTCCAAAATGTGCCTTATTGTTTCATACTTTATACGATTATTATCGTTTTGTTTAAACTGAATCTCAATAAGTGCACTCTTCTCGTCACACTTCAAATCAAAGTCTACCGAGAATTCATCGAGCATATCAATGACAAGTTCCATTGCAGTGGATATTGCAGCACATATAATGTCACTGCCCTCCTGTGAATACCCTGCATGCCCGCTTGATACAATCTTTGAGCAATAAGTGTCTTCACTTTTCTTAATGTTAACCTTTGTCATAGCGTGCTCAATTAGCCAATCTTGTCAATCTGAACTTTAGAATAAGGCTGTCTGTGGCCCTGCTTCTTCTTTTCGTTCTTCTTTGACTTGTACTTGAATACTACGATTTTCTTAGCTTTAGCATTTCTTACAACAGTACCTTCAACCTTAACGCCTTCAACAAAAGGTGTTCCTGTCTTAAGGCCGTTGTCATCGGAAACTGCAACAACATCAAAGGATACCTTTGAATCAACTTCAACGCCGAGCTTTTCAACGAAGATAATGTCGCCTTCCTGAACCTTATACTGCTTTCCGCCTGTCTGAATAACTGCGTACACGAAAAGCACCTCTCTTTCTTTATTAAGACTCGCTGATTTGTCAGGCTTTTGCTCTTTCAAAAGGCAGGAAAAATTCCTCTCTCTTGACGGCAAAATTGTATGCCCTTTTCATGCGGCCTTGATATTGTACCATACAAAAGGTGCTTTGTCAAGTGTTTTTTGGCGTTATTTTTACATTTTTTGTATTATTTCAAAAAAGTCACAACCACATCGTCTTCTGATGCATTTCTTGTCAGAACATAGGCTTTTCCGCCGTAAAGTTTCACTCTTTCCGGCTTTTTCTCTGCCCTTGCAAGTTTTACATAACCCGAGAGGATATCGCAAAGTTTTTCATCGGTTTTTGCCTTTATTTCAATTACATTTTCGCCATTCTTGAAATCACAATAGAATCTGTACGGACGAACTCTTGTCCAGTCTTCTCTTGAGTTTACAAAATTGTCGCCAACCTTTTCACCGTTTACAAAAATCTGTGCCTGCGCCTTTATTCTTTCAAATTCGATATACTCATACTCTTTTACATCATTCATTTTCAAAGTAAGAGTATATTCTTTTTCTTGACCTAAATTATCAAAGTCTGCAACTATTCTGTCGCACTCTTCTCTGAAGTAGTCGCGTCGTCTCCAGAGCGCATTTCCTATTTTTTTGCCAACCTTTACATTCTTTCCGTCGCACCTGAAGTTTTTAATGAAAAGCGCCTTTTCGCCGTCAACTCTGTTTTCCGCATCAAAGCTTCTTGGATTTGAGTTCCCAAAGCCTTCAAGGCTTCCGTTTTCAAGTGAAATTTCAACACTATTCTCACAAATCGGGCAAACGTTTCCGTCTTTATCGACCGCTTTTATTTCATAGATATTTATATCATCGTTTGTTTTTGCACAAAGTTTCTGATTGATTATAAGTTTTTCAGGATTTCCGCTTGTCTTGATTGTATCACTATATTCTTTTCCGTCTTTTATTCCCTTGACACTTAAAATTCCCTCTTCAAATTCCACCTCAAAAGTTGGCAAATCATACTTTGAAACGCTCTTTTTGTCAATGAATTTATTGTTTACAAAAAGTTCCACTTCGTCGCAGTTTGTATAAACGTATACTTTAACTTTTTTGCCTTTTTTATAATTCCAATGAGGTGCAAGTTTTAAGACGGGTTCATCCGTCCACCACGATTTATAGTAATAAAAGGGCGGTTTTTCTCCTCCGAAAAGGTCAATTACACCAAAGAAGGATTTATTGCAATCCGAAAGATAGGGGTTTGGCTCTCCGTGATAGTCAAATCCCGTCCACATAAAGCCGCCACACATCCACGGTCTTTGCTCATAGAAAGTCACCCATTCCTTATGAGTGCAGCCCCAGGGCATTGCAACATTTCCCGAGCAGTCAACAAGAAGATTCTTTACATCATTATCGCTGTCAATACAGCTCTGTATATGTGAGCCTTCTTCGGTTCCTATAATGCAGGTTTGCGGATGCTCTTTGTGATATGTGTCAACCCATTGAGTATTTCTGTTTGCCCTTATATAGTTTATTCCTCTGACATCAACAACCGAGTTTACCCCGATATGTGTATTACTGTTGTTTCCTCCGTAAGTACACTTTCTTGTGCCGTCAAGATTATTAACAACTCTCATCATTTTCTCTGCAATCTTGCCCGACTCCCCGTCCCACTGAACGCTAACCTCTTCGTTTCCGATGCACCAGATGAAAACACTCGCGTGATTTCTGTCGCGCTCTACAAGTGACTCAAGTTGTCTTATTGCCTCGGGCGACGAGCCGAACATTCTCGCCTCATCCATAACGAGCATTCCGAGTCTGTCGCACGCGTCAAGAAGCGAGGGCGACGGCGGATTATGAGAGCATCTGTATGCATTCACGCCCATTTCCTTGAGTTTTGCTATTTTATATTCATTAAGATTATCGCTCAGCGCAACACCGACACCGCCAAAGTCCTGATGAACGCACGCGCCTCTTATTTTCAGAGGTTTTCCGTTTAAGAAAAAACCTTTATCACTGTCAAATTCAAATTCTCTTATGCCAAAGGTGACGCTTTCCTTATCTTCTGCATCTATATTCAGGGTATACAGATATGGCGAATCGACGCTCCATTCATTTACATTATCTATATGCAAATCGCACTCAATATGCTTTTCTTCAAAAGGCGAAATCTCGACACTTTGACTCTTTGTGCAAACTGTATTATTGTCTTTATCCTTTATTTCAAAAACAACGCTCTTTGAAACCGGATTTTGTGTATCGTTTACAAGAATTGCGCTGACATCTACTTTTCCCGACAAACAAGATTTTACAAAGGTCTTATATTTTTTGAAATAAACGCTTTCTCCCACGAGCATATTTACATTTCTGTAAATTCCCGCGCCCTCATAAAACCAGCCCTCAGGCTGTGATGAGTCTACTCTTACCGCAACACAGTTTTCGCCCTTTACAAGATGGTCTGTTATTTCAAAAACAAAGCTTGTGTATCCGCTTGTATGTCTGTCGATATACGAGCCGTTTATCCAGAACATCGCATCCCTGAAAACGCCCTCAAATTCAAGAAACACGCGCTTATTTTCAAAAGCTTCATCAACAAAAAATTCTTTTCTGTACCAGCCTGTATTGAATACTTCTTCAAGGTTTGCTTTTCTGTGAGTCATAAAGCGGTGATAAAAAGTATTGGGGAAAGCACCTGCAAAGGTGTTGGCATCTTTATTCGGAGCCAGAGTTATCGCCCAGTCGTGAGGCACATTCACCTTTTGCCAGTTTGGATTTTTATAGTGTCTTGAAGGTGCGCCCCCTGCTTCTCTGTACTTTGCAAAGCCAAATACATTAAAGGCATCAAGATTATTTTCAAGAGTGAAATACCAGTCTTTATTAAAGTTTATTTTCTGCAACAAAAACACCGCCCATGCATAAATTTTCCATCAAAGCGAGTATATCACACAAAGGTTTCAAAGTCAACAAACAAAACCATACAAAAAGCACCAAAAAACGACTTTCCGGTGCTTTTTTGTGTTATTAAATTTTAGTGTATTTTACCTCGTCATTTTCCATATACGCTCTTACCTTATCGCCTGCACAAATTTCGCCCTCAAGAAGCTTTGTAGAAAGGCTGTCTTCAATCTTTCTCTGCATGGCTCTTCTTAGCGGTCTTGCACCGTAAACTACATCAAATCCCTCTTTTGCAAGATGCTCTATTACATCCTCATCAAACTCAATTTCAATGTTCTGATTCTTTATTCTGTTCTTTATTTCGCACAGCATCAGCGATGCAATTTTCTTGATGCTCTCATCTGTGAGTTTATGGAACACGACAATTTCATCAAGTCTATTTAAAAATTCGGGTCTGAATGCATTTTTGAGTGCCTCATTTACGGCATTTGTCTCTTTCTCGTTTTCGCTTTTTACGCTTTCCTCACTTGTAAAGCCAAGGTATTTTGACTTTGTGAAAGCAGATGAGCCAAGATTTGATGTCATAATTATAACGGTATTCTTAAAATCAACTACTCTTCCGTGAGAATCGGTAAGTCTTCCGTCCTCAAGCACCTGAAGAAGAATATTGAAAACATCGGGATGTGCCTTTTCGATTTCATCAAACAGAACAACGCTATACGGCTTTCTTCTTATCTTTTCGGTAAGCTGTCCTGCCTCGTCATAGCCCACATATCCGGG
>JAZSLO010000027.1:0-2754 GCA_045535415.1 Eubacteriales bacterium | reverse complement strand
TTCCGACATATTCATAAGTGCCTTTACCGTATAGTAACCTTCTGCAAGGCTTTCAAATTTTTCGCCCTTTAAGAATGCCTCGCCAAAGCGTCTGTTGTGACTGAACTGTGAAAATACAGTTGCCTGATAATCGCCAAGATGGCAAAGACCGTATGCCGAAAGCGGATTTCCGCCCGCCTTTTCAATAAGCTTTGAAACCTCATGTGTTCCTCTTGACATTAAAGGACCTTTCAGGGTTGTAAGACCGAGGGCATCAAGCATACCTGCGGCAATTCCGATTACATTCTTTGCGGCAGCGCCGATTTCGTTTCCTATAAGGTCAGAGCCATAGTAGAAACGGATAAGGTCGCTTGTAAATTCATTTACAAGAAGATGCTTTACATCCTCATTTTCACTGTCAATTACCATGCAGTTTGGAATTCCTTTTGTAAATTCCTGAACATGCCCGGGACCTATCCATACGGCAACCTTGCAGGATTTGTCGCAGTTTTCGGTCACAATCTGTGAAAGTCTTTTACCTGTTTCAATTTCAATACCCTTCATACAAAGAACAAAAATCTTGTTTTTGAGGTTTAATTTTTCAAGTCCTTTCATAAAACTTGTTAAAACCTGAGAGGGAATGGAAATTATTATAACATCGCTGTCCTTGAGCGTTTCAAGGTCAAAGGAATACTTTACGCTGTCGGGCAGGGTTACAATTCCGTTTGTGTGGGTGTTATAAAGTTCTATCATCTGCGGTGCGTCCGAAAGACCATAGACCGTAACATCGTGACCTGTTCTGTCAAGATACCACGCGATACACGAGCCCCAGCGTCCTGCACCTGCAACTGTAATTTTCAATATAAAAACCGCCTTTGCTAAAATAATAATGGTAATAAAAAACGCATTTTATACTTTAATTATTATATAATAAACTCCAAAATATGTCAATGAGTTTGGAAATAATTGAAAACGAAAAAATACGCACACTCTTGTGTGCGGATTTTGGTGCTCCTGCGGAGAGTCGAACTCCGGACACCATGATTAAAAGTCATGTGCTCTACCTACTGAGCTACAGGGGCATATATTTGTTTTTTACGGGCAACGCGGATATTATAACACGCAAAGAGGGGTTTGTCAAGATATTTTTTCCAAAAGGGCAAATTTTATAACATACATACAATCTTTTTTTGAAAAAACACATTTTAATTTGCATTTACCGACAAAAAAGTCCAAAAACACAGTTGATAAATCTAATTGACAAAATTCTTTAAAAATGCTAATATCACATAAAGAATATATCCCAAAAAGGAGATGTACATTTTGAAAAAACTTTCGCTTATTCTTGTCGGCGGCGGTGACAGAGGACAAAGTTATCTTAAATATCTTGATTTGCACCCCGAGTGCTTTGAACTTGTGGGTATTGCAGAGCCTGTAAAGGAAAAGAGAGAACATATAAAAAATACATATAATGTACCGGAAGAAAACTGCTTTGAAAGCTATGAGGGCATTTTTGCTAAAGATAAGTTTTCCGATATTGCAATGATTTGCACTCAGGACAAAATGCACTATGAGCCTGCCCTTATGGCAATAGATAAAGGCTATGATATTCTTCTTGAAAAGCCCGTTGCCCCCACACCCAAGGAATGTTTTGAAATCGGAAAAGCGGCAACCGAAAAGGGTGTCAAGGCACTTGTGTGCCATGTTTTAAGATACACTCCTTTTTACAAGGCTCTCAAAGAATTTCTTGACAGTGGGGCACTTGGCGACATTATGAATATTGTTCACACAGAAGGTGTCGGAAATGTTCATATGAGCCACTCGTATGTCAGAGGAAACTGGAGAAGAAGCGATGAGGCATCGCCCATGATTTTGGCAAAATGCTGTCACGATGTTGACCTTTTGCAGTGGCTTTGCGGCAAAGGCTGCGAAAGTGTTCAGTCCTTCGGCACAACTTCCTTTTTCACAAAAGAGAATGCACCAAAGGATGCGCCCGACAGATGTCTTGACGGATGCCCGAAGAAAGATGAGTGTCCATACTATGCACCAGCTCTTTACTGTCTTGATACAGCAGAAGTAAAGCATTTCAGAGCCGTTGTTGCAAACAAGCCCGAAACAAGCGACGAGGAACTTTTTGAAATTCTCAAAACCTCGCCTTACGGAAGATGTGCATTCAAGTGCGACAACGATGTTGTTGACCATCAGGTTGTGAATATGCGTCTTGGAAAAGATATATGTGCAAATCTTACAATGTCTGCATTCAATAAGGGTGGCAGAGAATCAAGATTTATGGGAACAAAGGGCGAACTGTATGCCGATATGGAAAACCAGTCTTTGAAGTTCTACAGTTTTGATACCAGAGAGACAAAGGAAATCTATACACCCCTTTCAAGCTTTGACCAGTCAATTGCAGGCGGTCACGGCGGTGGCGATATGGGAATTATGCAGGACTTGTATGACTATGTAGCACTCGGCAAAAAGTCATATTCTATTTCCGATATTTCAGATTCGTGTTTGTCGCATATAGTTTGCTTTGCGGCTGAACAGTCGAGAGTAGATAATAAAGTTGTTGACATTGACACATACATAAAGAACCTTTAAAAAAGTCAAACCGCACAGAAAAATCTGTGCGGTTTTAGTATTTGTCAAACTTTTTAAAAGTTTGCGGTTTCCAAAGGCTAAAGGGTTGGTCGCACTCCGCAGAGTGCGAAAAGCCTGTGCTTTCTGAGAGCGTAGGAAAGGTGAATTTTTGCCGAATGGCAAAAAGAGGAGAAC
>JAZSLO010000079.1:0-13870 GCA_045535415.1 Eubacteriales bacterium | reverse complement strand
ACCCTTTGTCAGCAAAAGCTGACATCTCCCTTATCTAAGGGAGAAATTCGCCCCACCTCAATTTCATCACAATTTGCTTTTTCACATTCTTTAATGCGACTTTGCTTTCAAGAAAGGTATAATTTTCTTGGAAGCAAATAGGGCGAAAAAGTTTGTCCTGTAAAAGCCTCCCTTAGTAGGGAGGCAGAGGTAGCGGTAGCTACCTTGGGTGGGTATGAAGTTCTTTGATACGCTTTCTTTTGAAGAAAGCGCAAACGGGGTGAGACGGCGAGGGGTGTCCCCTCGCGGCGCGTTTTTGGAACTTTTGCCGCGGTGCAAAAGTTCGCATGCGGCGGCGAGTCAAAGAAGAGCCGCCGCCACACAAACACAATTCTATCTTACGACCGAAGGTCGCCCAAAAGCACGAGCAAACGGTGGTCGAGTTCTTATCTCGACGGCGCAAAAGAAACATAAATTCAACTTTGAAGAAAACGAGATAAAACAGTAGACAAACAGTTAAAATTATGTTATACTGTATAATAATTATTATAATGGACTTGTATGGAGTTTTTGGGGGTGACAAAAGTGAAAAGCAAAACATCGGTGCTGTCAAACATCAGTTATGTTATGATTATCATGATTTTTTCAAGACTTTTGTCGCTTGTTTCAAACTCGGTTTACACGTCATTCTTCGGCGCACAGGACTTGTATTTGAATATTTATTCCTACGCTATTGCAATCCCTAATACCATTTTCAACTGCTTTGGAACGGCGCTTTCAACGGTTGTAATTCCGATATATGCGTCACTTCTCGCAAAAGGCGAAAACACACGCGCAAAAAAATTTGCAGATAATATCATAACTCTTGCAAGTGCGTTTACGCTTGTGTTGGTTGTAATCGGAATGGCACTTTCGTTTGTTATCCCGAAATTTACAAAATTCTCGGATGGCGCAGCATATTCATTTGCAACAAAGGCGCTTATGATAATGATGCCCGTTATGCTGTTTTATGCTCTTAATTATATCTTTCAGGGTATGCTTCAGTCAAAGGGAAAATTCGGCTGGCCTGCGTTTGTAAGTGTGCCGAGCAGTTTGGTTGTGATTTTGTATGTATTTACTCTTGGCGATAGGTTCGGCGTTACGGGACTTTTGATTGCAACCTTTATCGGTCTTTCGCTTCAGGCAATAATTTTAATTCCCCCGCTTTATACATCGGGATACAGATATTCACCCATATTTGATTTAAAGAGTGAAGATATAAAGCAGGCTTTTTCAATGACATTGCCTGTTCTGGTAGGTGTTTCGGCATACCAGATAAATATGTTTTATAATACAACAATGATTGCGCGTTTTGACGGAATGACAACGCTTCTGACAACGGTTCAGAACCTTGTTGTATATATGGTTTTAGCGTTTGTGTATTCGGTGACGGCGGTAATTTACCCAAGACTTACCGAACTTTGTGCCCTCTCGAAAATGGACGAATTTAAAAGTGAACTTTGCGATATTTTAACAAATGTGTGGACACTTCTTGTGCCAATAACTTTCGGATTTATTGCGGTAAGAAGACCTCTTTTGTCACTTGTTCTTGAATGGGGAAAAACAGGTGAGGACAGTATTGATGCGGCGGCAATGCTCTGCTTTATGTACTGTATCGGAATTATAGGTGTCGGCTCAAAGGAAATACTTGACAGAGCCTTTTATGCACTAAAAGACACAAAAACACCTGCCGTGAACGGATTTATCATAATGGGTGTCAATATTGTATCAAGCCTTGTTCTCATAAGATTTATAGGGGCATACGGAATACCTCTTGCGTATTCGATAGCGTCTTTGTCGGGACTTTGCGTTTTGCTTTATCTTTTAAGACGCAAAATCGGCACTTTTGCAAAGGGTGCAGGCGCGGAATTTGTAAAATGCACACTTTCGGGCGCAGTAATGTTTGCGGCAGTGACGATTATAAAGAATGTTCTTTCAAAGCATATTTTCGTAAATGTTGTGCTTGATAGAATTTTTGATTTGTTTGTTCCCGTTGCAGTTGGAATTTTGATATATGCAGTTATGATTTGTGTTTTGAGAGTAAAGGCTGCGAGAAAATTTTTATCAAAATTTGGACCTTTTAAATGTGAGGTGGAAAAATAATGAATACTTGTAAAATTATAGCCTTTGCAAATCAGAAAGGCGGCGTTGGAAAGACTACAAGCGCTGTAAATGTTGCAAGCTCGGTTGCAAGCCTTGGAAAAAAAGTTTTGCTTTGCGACTTTGACCCTCAGGGAAATGCCACAAGCGGTGTTGGTGCAGATAAAAGAGCACAAAACACCATTTATGATTTGCTTTTCGGCACAAATCCTTATAACATCATAATTCACACACAGTTTGAAAATTTGGATGTTCTTCCGGCAAGCGTAAATCTTGCAGGAGCCGAACTTGAACTTGCGGATGAGCCTTCAAGAGAGGCAAAACTCAAAAAAGCACTTGATACATTAAGACCGGAATACGATTACATATTTATAGACTGCCCGCCGGCGCTGGGACTTCTTACAATAAACGCGCTTTGCGCTGCCGACGGGGTAATAATCCCGATGCAGTGCGAATATTTTGCACTTGAGGGACTTTCACAGCTTATGCAGACAGTGTCGATTGTGAGAAAAAAGTACAATCCGAGACTTGAACTTGTGGGAGTGCTTGTCACAATGTTTGACGGAAGACTTAATTTGTCACTTCAGGTGCTTGAAGAAATCAAAAAGCATCTTCCGGGAAAGCTTTTCAAAACACCAGTTCCGAGAAATGTGCGCCTTTCCGAAGCGCCAAGCTATGGAATGCCCATAAAATATTATGATAAACATTCAAAAGGCGCGATGGCATACGAAGAAATAGCAAAAGAACTTGTTGAAAGATTTTGAGAAAGGAATTTTTTATGAGCGCAATTTTTAAGAGAGTACTTTGTGGTAGTTTGGTTTTTGTTCTCATCTTTTGTTTTGCTGCATGCAAGCAAGATGAAAAGCAGGTAAATGCAGGCGGAGAAAATGTAAATGAGATTGTGGAAAACATTGACACGCCCGAACAAAACGGTGAGGAAAGCGGTAAAGAACAAACACCACCGAAACCTTTGTATATAAATTCACTTACAGGACTTGAATGCGATGAAAAAACACAAAATGCAAGACCTGTTGCAGTAATGCTCAATAACTTGAAACAGGCAATGCCCCAGCACGCAATAAGTGATGCGGATATTGTTTACGAAGTTCTCGAAGAGGGCGGAATTACAAGACTTATGGGTGTTTTCAAGGATTATGAAAACCTTTCTGTTATAGGTTCAATCCGCTCGGCGAGAGATTATTATATCGACCTTTCTGACGCACACGACGCAATTTATGTTCATTGCGGCGGAAGTACCTATGCAAAAGACAGAATTTCTGCTCTTAAAACTGAAGATATTGACGGAATGTTTATGGGCAATTTCTACCGCGATAAAGAGAGACTTAAAACAAAGGCTTACGAGCACACTCTTATGATTACGGGAGAGGGACTTAAAAAGAATATTGAAATTAAGGGTTACAGACAGGAAAGTTCTTTTGAACAGCCCCTGAAATTCTTTGAAAATGATACGGATGTTGAGGGAACAGATGCGAATAACATTGAAATTCCTTTCTCTCTTGCGTTGCAGGAATATCCGTATGCTTTGTCAACTCTTGAGTATGACGAAAATAAAAAGACCTATCTTAAAGGTCAGTATGGAACTACACATATTGACGGAAATACGGGCGCGCAGGTGGAATTCAAAAATATAATTACACTTGAATGTGAGCAGCATATAATTGCGGGCGACCCTTATGGCTGTCTTGCCGTTGACTTTACGGGCGAGGGCAAAGGTCTTTATGCCACAAATGGCAAGATAAAAGAAATCGTGTGGAAAAAGGCAGACAGACAAGGCACATATAAACTCTATGAAAAAGACGGTGTTACCGAACTTTTGATAAATGCAGGAAAATCCTATATTGCAATTGTTCCCGAGGGTACAGTTGTAAGATATAACTGATAAAAATTTTAAAAGGTATGATAAAATGAACGAGAAAATTTTAATTTCACAGAAACTAAAAAATGCTCTGCCAGATATGAGCATTGAGGAAATTTCGGCAATGCTCGAATATCCTGCGGACAGAAAAATGGGAGATGTGGCACTTCCCTGCTTTAAACTTAGCAAAATCTTGAGAAAAGCACCGCCTATGATTTCTGCTTCTCTCAAGGAAGAGCTTGAAAAGCAAGATTTGTCGGAAGTTTTTGAAAAAATCGAGAGCGTAAACGGATATCTCAATTTCTTTGTTTCAAAAAAGTCACTTGAAAAGGATATTGAAACAATTTCGGGTGATGAAAACTTCGGCTCAAGTGAAATCGGCAAAGGAAAGACAATTGTTATTGACTATTCGTCGCCCAATATTGCAAAGCCTTTTCATATTGGACATCTTCGCTCGACAGTTATAGGTCAGTCAATTAAGAATCTTCATAAGTTTTCGGGATATGAATGTGTCGGCGTCAATCACCTTGGCGACTGGGGAACACAGTTTGGAAAACTTATTGTTGCCTTTAAAAAATGGGGCTCGAGAGAGGATATCGAAAAGCGCGGAATTGATGCGTTGACGGAAATTTATGTAAAATTCCATAAAGAAGCCGAGGAAAATCCTGCGCTTGAAGACGAGGCAAGAGAAGCCTTCACAAAAATGGAGCAAAAAGACGAGGAAAACCTCGCACTTTGGAAATGGTTTGTTGAAATAAGCATTGCGGAATTCAAGAAAACATATGCGCTTATCGGTGCGGATTTTGAATCGTGGAACGGCGAAAGTTTCTACTTTGATAAGACAGACAGAGTTGTTTCGGAACTTCGCGAAAAGAATCTTCTGTCTGTTGACGACGGCGCAGAAATCGTAAAACTTGAAGAATACGATATGCCGCCCTGCCTTATTTTAAAATCCGACGGCTCGACAATTTATGCCACCCGTGATATTGCGGCGGCAATTTACAGAAAAGAAACTTATAATTTTGAAAAGTGTATATATGTAACAAGTGCAGGTCAGTCACTCCACTTTGCACAGTTCTTCAAGGTTATAGGACTTATGGGCTATGCGTGGGAAAACGATCTTGTGCATGTTCCTTTCGGAACAGTAAGTATCGAGGGCGCAAAGCTTGCAACAAGAACGGGAAATGTTGTTCTTCTTGAAGATATTTTCCGCATTGCAACACAGAAAACTCTTGATATTATAAACGAAAAGAACCCGGACCTTGAAAACAAAGAAGAGGTTGCAAGTGCAGTGGGCGTTGGTGCAGTTGTGTTCCACGATTTGTCAAATAACAGAATTAAAGATGTTAATTTTGTGTGGGACGAGGTTCTCAATTTTGACGGAAATACAGGACCTTATGTTCAGTACACATACGCAAGATGCTGCGGTATTCTTGAAAAGGCAGACGCTGAGGGCGTTAAGGGAACAGCTCCGTTTGAAATAACGCAGGATGCGGAAAGCACACTTGTAAAAACGCTTTCACTTTTCCCCGAAAAAGTAAATGCGGCAAGAAATGATCTTGAACCAAGCATTATTGCAAGATACCTTCTTGATGTGTGTGCGGACTTTAACAGATTTTATCACGATTGCCCTGTTCTTAAAGCGGAAAATAATGTGGTTAAGAACACAAGAGTGGCACTTGTTAAGGCAACGGCAAATGTTTTAAATAACGGTCTTGCACTTATAGGACTTAAGAGACCGAAAAACATCTAAAAGTATATTGGTGAGAAATAATTTAAATTCAAATAAAAAAGAAAAAGAACAAAAATAAAGTTCTTTTGGGTACTTTTCTCCGAAAGAAAAGTACCGAGAAAGAAAAGTAACAGGAGATAAAAGTTATGTCAGGACATTCCAAGTGGAAGAATATTATGCACAAGAAGGAAAAAACCGACCTTCAGAGAGCAAAAGTGTTTACAAAAATTGGTAAAGAAATTGTAATGGCGGTAAGAGACGGCGGTCCCGACCCCGTTTCAAACTCAAAACTTTCCGACCTTATTGCAAAGGCAAAGGCTAACAATGTGCCCAACGACAACATTGACAGAGCAATAAAGAAGGCATCGGGCGCAGACGGTGGCGTTAACTATGAAGTTATAATGTATGAAGGCTACGGCCCGTCGGGTGTTGCGGTAATTGTTGAAACAACAACCGATAACAGAAACAGAACAGGCGCAGACCTTCGCCACTACTTTGATAAATACGGCGGAAACCTTGGAACTACAGGATGCGTATCCTATATGTTTACCGATAAGGGCGTAATTGCTATCGAAGATAAGGGCATTGACGAGGAAAAACTTATGGAAGATGCGCTTGAGGCGGGTGCTGAGGATATTTCAAATGAAGACGGTATTTTTGAAGTTACAACTCAGCCGTCGGACTTCTCCGCAGTTGCAAAGGCACTTTCCGATAAGGGCTATACATTTATTTCTGCAGAGCAGAGTAAAGTTCCTGCAAATTATGTAAATGTTGAGGGCGAGGATGCCATCAAGAATATGACAAAGCTTCTTGATATGTTTGATGAAAATGATGATGTCACAAATGTGTGGCATAATGCTATTTTGCCTGAATAAAACAAATGTCTATCAATGGAAAACCCCCGGCGAGGGTTTTCCTCATTTTGACCTGCGGTCAAAATTTCACCTTTCCTGCGCTCATTTAAGGCAAAGGAGTTTCGCAGTCTGCGGACTGCGACCAAGGCTCTGCCTTTGGAAACCGCAAGCTTTTTCAAAAAGCTTGACAAAAGCAAAACAAAAAAAGAGGAACCAAGAATGAAACTGGCAACAAGAACTCAGGAACACGAAAATGTTTTCGGGCTTGAAAATGCAATAAAAATGATAAAATCGGCAGGATTTGATTGTGTCGATATATCAATGCAGGAAATTGCAAAAATTGAAACAAGTCACTTTTACAGCGACAAAGACCGCCTTGAAAAAGCAAAAATCATAAAGAAACTTGCAAAAGACGAGGGGCTTGAAATCTGTCAGGCGCATGCACCATTTCCCACATATAAAGCGGAAAATCCCGAATACACAAAAATGCAGTTTGGCGGTGTTTTAAAGAGCATCGAGGTTTGCGGCATTATGGAAATTCCGTATCTTGTGGTTCATCCTGTTCATATTCCCGGTGTTTCAAAAGAGGAGCAGTTGCAGTTTAATCTTGATTACTATGGAAAAATGCTTCCCACCCTTTCAAAAACAGGTACAAAAATCTGTATTGAAAATATGTGGACTTGTGATAAAGACAGAAATATTATTCCAAATGTCTGCTCGGATGCGAAAGAAATGTGTGTTTATGCAGACGCGCTCGGAACAAAGCATTTTTCGGTATGTCTTGATATAGGCCACACAACGCTTGTTGGCGAGGATCCTGCGGAGTCGATTTTGACGCTTGGTCATGATAGATTAAAATTGGTTCACGTACACGATAATCATTTCAACAATGCAGATGAGCATCTTGCACCATACTCTGGCAAAATTGACTGGGAAGCCGTGACAGATGCGTTTGCAAAGATAGATTACAGCGGAGTTTTCACATTTGAGGCATATAACCATTATAAAAACCTCCCGAAAGAGCTTTATGAAAGCGCGACAAAACATCTTCACAATATCGGAAGATACTTGATTTCGGAGATTGAGAGAAAAAAGTAAAAAATAAAAAGAAAAAGCACCCTGTGGGTGCTTTTTTTGCGTTGCGACCACTGGTCGAAAAAAAGAGTCTTTTTAAGTTAATAAATTATATGTTGAAATATAATAATAATTGTGATATACTCTATAAGGATATTTTTACTTATAAGGGATAATATACATTTTTGATTTGGATTGGAGAATTATGAGTAATATAAATTCACTTGGCGAGAATGAAAAAGACATACAAAACAAACCCCAAAAAAGTTATGCTGCATCAAGTATTGTGATAAGTCTTTTGTCGCTTTTGGCACTCTTGTTTTGTGACAGACTCGGAATACTTTTTGCGGATGTTGTGCTTTTTTGTGTTGTACCTTGTGTGTACTGCTGTGTTCTTGTAAAGTCAAACAACAATCTTTTTAAAGCACTTCCGGGTGTGAGTCTTGTCGCGGGATGCTTTGTGTGTCTTGCAAGGGCGCTTATGCAAACAGACGGCGCGGCGTTTTTTGTAACTTTTGCACTTTACGGACTGCTTTGCATTACACTTTGTGCAATTCTGTTTTTGGGATACACAAAATTTATGACAAAGACGCGGATTTTTGCATCGATAAGCGTTGCAGTTGCTGTTTTTTCGCTTATAAATTATGTTGCGGCATTTTTTATACGCACGGGTAAATTTTCAGTTTCCGCAATGGTTTCGGACATAAATAATGCTTTTGATACAGTAAAAACGGCTTTTATAAATCAACTGTCACTCCTTCTTGAAAATAAAGAGGCATTTGATGTATTTGCATCTACATTCAAAAATGCAGGGTTGACGGGTGAAATTACACAGGAAACAATTCTTTCGTCGGCACAGGAAACTTATGAAATGTTTTTGTCGGCAGTTAAGATGTGTATTCCCTCGGCAATCGCGATTGTTTCAATGATAAGTGCGGTGTTTGTGGTATTTGCATTTACACTTTTTGCAAGACTTTATAAAATTAAACCCGGTGATACCGCTGGAAAATGGGAATATACAATAAGCACTGTTTCGACAAGAATGTTTAATTTGTCGATTTTCGTAGCACTTCTCGGCGGATTTTTCGCTTTGCCAAGTGTGGTGACAGTGGCGGCTTTAAACCTTTCAATAATCCTTATGTTGCCGCTTGACTATATGGCACTCAAAGGCATTTCACAATTTTTAAGGTCGCGCAATATGAACCGCGCGGCAAGACTTGTTTTGTGTGTTATAGCACTTTTGGTCTTTTCCTCGCTTATGCAGGGGTACGGGCTTATGATACTTGCTTTTGTGGGCGTGTATGTGACAAATTACAAAGAGCGTCTTGTGCTTTTGCAAAAGTATAAAAATATGAATGACAATGATAAAGACAACGACGGTGAAAGTCAGGAATAAATAAAAAAACAAAACCTTTTAAGAGGTGATTAAACTTTGAAATTCAGAGAACTTTTTGAAAAGCTTATGACAAAGAAGGGCGCAACACTTGCGGCGGTTTTGCTGTTTGCCCTTTCAATAATCAGTGCGTTCAGGGATAAGGTGCTGTTTTATGTAACCTTCGGGACAGCAGTCATTTTCCTTTGTGCAATGATTGGAATTGTGTGGTATGACAATAAGAAAATGACGCTGTCGGCGGATAGTCCCATGCTGTCGGGACTGACGCTTGATTTTGTAATGAAATGCGAAGTCCCTGTTGTGATTGTAAACACAAGCGGTGAAATTGCGTGGTACAATAAGGCTTTTCTTGATGCAAGCGCACTTAAGGGCACACTTTACGGAAAGAACCTTGCGGAAAAGGTTAGCTCTGCACTCGTTCCTGCAAGACTTTTCCGAGAAGATGCACTTCCCGTTCTTGTTTCTATGAATGGTATCCAGTATGAAGTTACAACTTCTCTTACTTCCGCCTCGGGTAAGAACTACTGCATTACAATGTGGCAGGATAAGACGGACCTTTTACGTGCAAGACGCGAGCTTTCGGAAAAGAATATAGTTGTAGCATTTCTTGTAATTGATAACTTTTCAGAGGCAATGCAGTTTATTCAGGATAAGTCAAGAACGGCATCGGCTGTAATCGGAAGTGAAATTGATAACTGGACAAGTTCGCTTTGCGGTATTATGAAAGAGTATGACAGAGAAAAATATGTCATAATGTTCGAGGAAAAGTATCTTGAGGGCTTAAAAGAAAACAAATTTGAAATCTTAGATAAAATCAGAAGTATAACAATTGATGATGTTGCAGTTCAGTTTACCGCATCTATCGGTATTGCAAGTGTTGACGGAACTTTAGCTGAAAAAGAGGCGGCATCAAGGGCATCTCTTGACCTTGCACTTCAGAGAGGTGGCGACCAGGCAGTTGTAAGACATGCGGGAACTGTTGAATACTATGGCGGCAGAAGCCAGACGGTTCAGAAAAAGACAAAGGTGAGATCCCGTGTTGTTGCAAACGAACTTTGTGCACTTATGAAAGAGTGCTCAAATGTTATTGTTATGGGACATAAATATGCAGACCACGACTCGATTGCATCCTGCGTTGCAGTATCGCGTCTTGCAAAGGTTTTGTCAAAGCCTGTAAATGTTGTGGTAAACATTCACGATTTCAACCTCAAGGCGATTTTCAACAGTATGAGAGGGATGAAAGAATATGGCGAGCTGTTTGTCGACAGAGACAGTGCAATGGAGCTTATACAGTCCGAAACGCTTGTTGTTGTGTGCGATGTAAATAACCCTGCGCTCTTTGAAGTTCCTGAACTTTATGAATCGGCGGCGCACTTTGTTGTAATTGACCACCACAGAAAGACGGGCGAATTTATAAATCAGCCGAAAATTGCATATATTGAGCCTGCGGCATCGTCGGTATCCGAGCTTATGTGTGAAATACTCGAGCAGGCAGCACCTGCAGGCACTTTGCCCGCAGTTGAGGCAAATCTTCTGTTCTCGGGAATTATTCTTGATACAAAGCAGTTTACTAAAAATACGGGTGTTAGAACCTTCGGCGCGGCTTTGTATCTTCGTTCCGAGGGCGCAAGTCCCTATGAGGCGCAGAAACTTTTCAGAACAAACATAAACGACTTTATGAGAGAGTCGCTGTTTGAAAACAACATTCATATATACAGAGATTGTATTGCAATATCGCTCTTTGAGGGCGAGGCTGACGCAAAGGACAGAATTGCGGCGGCAAAGGCGGCAGACAGACTTCTGACAATTGAGGGTGTGTCAACTTCATTTGTTATCTGTATGATAAATGATGAGGTTTCAATTTCGGCAAGATCCGACGGAAATATAAATGTTCAGCTTGTGCTTGAAAAACTTGGCGGCGGCGGACATTTTGACTCGGCTGGGGCACAGATGAAGAATATTTCACTCAAAGATGCACTTGAGAGATTAAAGAGTGCGATTGACTCGTATCTTGATGCTTAAATTTTTTAAATAAAGGAAAAAGCAATGATTAAAAGTAGTAAAAACCAGGTTCCCGAAGAGGAATTTGACTTTGAAAGCAGAATAATAAGTGCAACGCAGGTCGAGGAAGACAGAGATGCGGAAGTTTCTCTTCGCCCAAAGACTTTGGATGAGTATGTGGGACAGCAAAAGGTTAAGGAAAAACTGTCAATTTCAATGGAAGCAGCAAAAATGCGCGGTGACAGTCTTGACCATATTCTTCTTCATGGCCCACCCGGACTTGGAAAGACAACACTTGCCACAATTATTGCGGCAGAAATGGGTGTTGATATAAGAATCACAAGCGGTCCTGCTATCGAAAAGCAGGGCGACCTTGCGGCGCTTCTGACAAATCTTAAGCAAGGCGACATTCTGTTTATTGATGAAATCCACAGACTGCCAAGACAGGTTGAAGAAATACTGTATCCTGCAATGGAAGACTTTAATCTTGATATTATTATGGGTAAAGGCCCGTCGGCAAGAAGTATAAGACTTCCGCTCCCGAATTTTACGCTTATTGGTGCGACAACAAGAGCAGGTCAGCTTACAAGCCCTCTGCGCGACAGATTCGGAAACCTTTACAGACTTGAAATGTATACGGATGAAGAGCTTTCGGATATAGTTGTGAGAAGTGCTGAAATTCTTGGAATAAACGCAAAGCCTGACGGCGCATTTGAAATTGCAAGACGCTCAAGGGGAACACCGAGAATTGCAAACAGACTTTTGAAGAGAGTCCGTGACTATGCACAGGTAAGAGCAGACGGAGTTATAACAAAAAAGACCGCAGATTCGGCTCTTAATATGCTTGAAATTGACGAGCTTGGTCTTGATAAAACAGACCTTCGTATGATAAACGCAATTATCGACTATTTTGACGGCGGTCCCGTTGGGCTTGATACTCTTGCCGCAACAATCGGCGAGGAGGCAATAACGCTTGAAGATGTTTATGAGCCGTATCTTATGCAGCTTGGATTTATAAACAGAACTCCAAGAGGAAGAATGGCGGCAAGACGGGCGTATGAGCATGTGGGAAAACCCTTTCCCGAAAACAAAATGAAAAAGTATTCAAAGGGTGTTACCGACGGTCAGGCAACACTTGATGACTGATATTAGAAATTAACAGGAGAAATATTTGTGGCTGTTAACAATAAAAAAGTAAAACCCGGCTATAAGGCGGCACAGAAAAAGGAAAACAAAAAAAGGCAGAATGCCTCAAAGAAGTTTTACCATGCCCCGCCAAAAAAGACTGAAAATGTCAGCACAAAACCAAAGAAAAAGGTTAAAAAGGTTGAAGAAACGGCACCGGGGGCGGCAACTGCAAGAGAAGTTGCAAAGGTAATTCAGTGGTTCCCGGGGCATATGACAAAGGCACTTCGTGAAATTGACGAAAGCCTTAAAAAAGTTGACCTTGTGCTTGAACTTTGCGATGCGAGAATTCCATATTCAAGCCGAAACCCCGAAATTGCAAAAATATGCGGAACAAAGCCGTATATTACGGTTATGAATAAGTGCGCTCTGGCGGACGCAAAGCAAAATAAACTGTGGAAAGAAAAACTTTCTCAGGACGGACACAGAGTAATTTTTACAGACTGTATGACAGGTGCTGGAATTGACGAAATTATCCCTGCAATAAGACAGGCATTGTCCGAAAAACTCGCAAATTATGAAAATAAGGGAATGAACAGACTTCCCCGTGTTATGATAATCGGTGTTACAAACTGCGGAAAGTCAACTCTTATAAACAGACTTTACGGAAAGAAAAAAGCAAAGAGCGAAAACAGACCCGGTGTTACAAGAATTCAGCAGTGGGTAACTGTTGACGGTCTTGTGGAACTTCTTGATACCCCAGGTGTTTTGTGGCCGAAGTTTGATGACGAAAAGGTTGGACTCAATCTTGCATTTACAGGTGCAATAAGAGATGAAATCTTGGATATTGAATCAATAAGTGTTTTGCTCTGCGAAAAGCTTATGAAAGATTATCCAAGCCTTATGTACTCAAGATTTAAACTGTCGGCAGAGGATACAAATGATAAGGCGCCGTTTGAAATTTTTGAAGCAATCGGTAAAAAGAGAGGGCTTCTTGTGTCGGGCGGCGAAGTTGACTGGTCGAGAACGGCAAATGCGATAATTGATGAATTCCGTGACGGAAGAATTGGTAGAATCACTTTGGATATTCTTGAAGGATAAATTTTTCGATACGCGTTTTTTGGTTTTCTCAAGCTTTTTCAAAAGCTTGCAGATTCCAAAGACAGCGTCTTTGGTCGCAGTCCGCAGACTGCGAAATACCCTGGCGTCAGATCAACGCAGGAAAGGTGAATTTTTGCCGCATGGCAAAAAGAGGAAAACCCTCGTCGGGGGTTTTCCTACCTGAACATTATGTTGCTTTAATCCTTCTGCGCCGACGGCTAGCGCATCGTCGGCGTTCCCGAACTTTTGCACCGCAGCAAAAGTTCCAAAAGTGCGCTGCGAGAGGACACCCCTCGCAGACACACCCCCAAACGCTTCGGCATTGGTGATTTTTTCTCAAAAGCACTTTATGTAAAGATTAAATTTAAAGTTTTAATGATGCTTTATCGAAAAAAGTCAAGATGCCTCGCTTTTTGCTTTCCGAGAAAACTGTAATTGACTTTACATAAAGGCGCCTTGAATTTTTTATCGCAAGCACACATAGAATATCAAATTTAAACTTTACATAAAGTGCTTGTCGTAAAAAATGAATCAGCGCCAAAGGGGTAAGTCTGAAAGGGGGATTTACCCCTTTCAGCGACCTTTGGTGCTTTCGG
>JAZSLO010000109.1:0-3269 GCA_045535415.1 Eubacteriales bacterium | reverse complement strand
CAGAACAATGATAATTGCACAGGACGAAAATGAAGCAAAACTGCGTGCAAATGAGTATTCAGTACCCGTTCTTGGTCAGGTTGCGGCGGGAACACCTATATTTGCAAGTGAGAATTTTGAAAAGTTTATCAGTTTTTCAACAGATAAAAAGTATGATGAAAAAAATCTTTTTGCTCTCAATGTTAAAGGCGAAAGTATGAAGGATATTGGCATTATGAATGGCGATATAGTCGTTGTTGAAAAAAGAGAATATGCAGATAACGGCGAAATTGTTGTTGCAATGATTGACGATGAGGCAACAGTTAAGAGATTCTTCAAGGAAAACGGCGTTTTCAGACTTCAGCCTGAAAATAAGGATATGGAGCCGATTATAGTGCCTGAAGTATGTGTCCTTGGAAAAGTTGTGGCAAGTGTAAGATACTATTAAAATGGCACACTTTTCAGAATTTTTCTTCCCGAGAAAATGCTCGGTGTGTAAAGGGCAGGTTTCGGGGGATCAGATTTGTCCCTCTTGCCGTGAGAAAATTTCAAAACTCAAAAAGGCAGAATGCAGAAAAGTATATGTTGATGCAAAAGGGTATAATGTATATTATCTGTATAGATATAAGGGTGAGGACATAAAGAAATATATTTTTGCATTAAAGAAACGCGGAAATAAAAGACTTTATGAAAACCAGGTGGAAGATTTCAAAGAACTTTGCGGAATAATATGTAAGTATTTTTCACATTGGACTGTGACGAATATCCCAAGAAGACGCGCAAATGTCAGAAGATACGGATATGACCAGTCAAAAGAGGCGGCAAAGAGAATTGCAAAGTTTGATAAAGAAAGAATGGAATATAAAGAACTTTTGAAGAGGAGATTTTTCACTTTTTCAAAAGACCAGAAAGACCTTGATGCACTTGCAAGGCAAAGAAATGCAAAAGGAAAATTCAAAGCTGTAAAGAAGAATAATGTTGAGAATATTCTTTTGTATGACGATGTAATAACGACTGAAAGTTCATTTTGCGAATGTGTAAGACAGCTTTCAAAGGTTTACGGAAATATAAATATAGTCGGACTTTTTATGTGCTCGACAGATGTTTATAAATAAAATAAAACTCATACGCAAAAGCGTCGGGTTGCTAAGGACATTAAAAAATAAGCGGTGTAACTATTGCGGTTGCACCGCTTAGTCCATTTTTTACGCACTTTTTTCATTGCGTATTTCATCCATTAAAGCAAGCAGTTCTTTTTCGTCAGGTATGCTGATTAGTCCTACTGCCGTAAAGTAGATGTCTATTTTAACTCTGCGATGTTTGAATTTTTCATCGGGGTTATGGACATCTATTCTTTTAATCAGGGTGTTTACGATAGTGGGTGTAAGCTCTTTTAAATCAGTACATTGTCTTATTGTTTGCAGAAAAATTTTCAAATCAACATTCTCTTGTTCGGCATTTTCAATATCCTGCTCCGCTTTTAATATTGAGTCATTGAGTTCATTTTGCTCAATCTCATAAGTAGATGATAATCTTTCAAATCGCTCATCAGATATTTTTCCAAGTGCGTTATCTTCGTAAAGTTTTGTAAGCACACGGTCAATCTCTGCAATACGCATTTTCGACTGTTCAAGATTTTGCTTTGCCATTTTCAAATTATGTTGTTTGCTCAATTTGTGCTGCTTTGCAAACAAATATAGGAATACCGGCTCAAACTGACTTATGTATTCAGCCACATTTCTTATTGCAGTCAAAACCAATTCTTCAAGCACAACATTTCGGATAAAATGTATTGTGCATTTACCTCTGTTGTCCTTATATTGTGAACATCTAAAAAATTCGGCATCTCTATCAATGCTTTTTGAAGCACAAAAATAAAGCTTTGAACCGCAATCCGCACAATATGCAAGTCCTGAAAATAAACTAGTTCTTCCCGTCACGGTGTTTCTCCTTCTGTGTTTCTTTAATTCCTGAACTCTGTTCCATGTATCTTCATCAATAATTGCTTCCTGAGTATTCGGGATAATCTGCCAATCATTTTCATCATTATAAATTGTCTTATGGACTTTATAACTTAGTACCGATGTCTTGAAATTAACTGTGCAACCCGTGTATTGTATATTTTCCAAAATATGATTCACGCTTGTTTCAGACCATTGGTAAATTCCTTTTTGCAATTTGTTTGATGTCGGTCTGCCAACGGATAAATAATATGCGGTAGGTGTCATAATCTTTTCTTGTTCAAGCCTTCTCGCAATTTTGGTTGGTCCAAGACCTTCAAGACATAATCTGAAGATATATCGAACATTGTCTGCAACAGCATCATCAATTATCCATTGCTTTGAATCATCCGGTGATTTCATATATCCGTAAGGAACTGCTGACGAAACTCTTTCACCCTTATCAGACTTAGATCTCCATACAGCACGGATTTTCTTGCTCGTCTGTGCAGCATACCATTCATTAAAGATGTTGTGGAATGGCATCATTTCTGTACCACCACTTTGAGATGTATCAACATTTTCCTGAATAGCAATAAACCTTATACCAAGTGTAGGATATGTTATTTCAAGGTATTTACCAACTTCAAGATAGTTTCTGCCGAAACGGGATAAGTCTTTTACAACGATTGTTGCAACCTGATCTGCTTCTGCAAGTGCTTGCATTTCTTTGAAACCGTTTCTTTCAAAGGTAGTGCCTGAAATACCATCATCCACAAAGAAACGAGGATTGGGTAATTTGTGCTGTCTTGCATACTGCATAAGGATTTCTTTTTGGTTAGATATACTGTTGCTTTCGCCGTCTATGCCATCATCCTGAGAGAGTCTGCAATAGAGGGCAGTAATTTTTTCTATGCTTTCGGTTTTTTTTTTCATTTTATTCTGATTCTCCTTCCTAAACTAAACCGAGCATTGCATAAGGTGTACCCATTATACAATGCCCGACAAAGTTCTACAAATTTATGAAAGTATAAGTTTTTTAAACTGTTCCAATAATGTTTGCTTTCCTGATATATCAAAGTTTGTTGACACCTCGTATTCCGTTTTGCCGATTTTAGTTGTAAAATTAAGCTCGACAAGCGGATATTTTATTTCATGCCGTTGTCTTCTGTTTACATCAAGATAGTATTTGAGGTTTTCAAAGCTCTCGTTTTCATCAACTTTTGCTCTATTGACCACAATAATTGGAACAGGTTGTATTGATATTTTCTTTACCATATAACTGCTTATCTGTCTTATCATCGTTTGATACATATTTAAGAGCAGCAGCTAAGTCATAAGTCGGAGGCC
>JAZSLO010000226.1:0-3314 GCA_045535415.1 Eubacteriales bacterium | reverse complement strand
ACTGGAATTATCAGACTCCCTCTTATTACAGACAGGGCTCATGGAATCTGTCGTGGTTTGACTCTGACAGAATTATTGGAAGAGCAAATATTACCTGTCTTTCAAACGGCGAAATTACAGGATTCAATATAAGTTATTATAATGAAGAAAGATTTGCGACACTTCCCGAAAAAGCACCGGAAGAGTATCTTGACAAAGTGACAGCCTTTATAAACAAGGCACTTCCCTTTACAAACGGACACCTTCAGCTTTCAAATGTTACTGCGGGATACATCTATTCAGGTTCTTACACTTACACTTTCACAAGATACGAAAACGGAATAATTGTTCCCGACAATGTAGTGTCTGTTCAGTACAATTATCTTAAAGATGAAATAGTTTCGCTCTCATCAAAGTTTGAAACAGGTCTTACATTTGAAAAGCCCTCGGCTGACATTGGAGCGCAAAAGGCAATCGAAAACATTTCGGATGTTCAGAAAATGGTTTTAAAATACCGTCTTAAAAACAACTATGACGAAAAGACGGGAAAACTCATTTCAAGAAATGCTTTTCTTGTATACGAACCCGAACTTTCGTATGTGAGTGCAGATGCACAAGACGGCAAAGTTTACACAGAAAGAAACACATGGGTGGTTTCAGATGTGTATTTTGACGCAGAAGAGTCAATTAACGGCGCTTTAAAAGGTGAAGGAAGCGTGAGTGACAGTGCTGCCGACAGATATATTCTTACGGAAGAAGAACTCAAAGGGCTTGAAATTTTAAAATCTCTTATAACAAAGGAAGATGCAATCAAAAAGGTTACACAAAACAAGCACCTTTACATAAATGAGAAAGCAAATGCAGTTGATGCACAGCTTATAAAACAAAACAACACTTTTGGAAAAATAAATCCCGAAAATCAGGAAAGCTACATCTGGAGACTTTCATTCTCAAATCCCTCTGACAAAGAATTCGGATACTATGACACAATGAGTGCGGACATTGATGCAAAGACGGGCGAGCTTTTATCGTTCTACGCATCTCTTCCCGAATACTACTATTATCTTGAATCAAATGCACAGATTCCAACCATTAAGTTTACCAAGGAAGATGCACAGAAAGCAGCCGAAAGTTTCCTTTCCGAAACAGTTAGTGAAAAGTATAAAAACACACGCCTTGATTCCACAAGCCAAAACAGTGTTCTTGAATACAAAGCAGCCGAAGACGGCACAAAGGAAATCCCCGTTTACAGAGGTCTTTCTTTCAACTTTACAAGAGTAAATGAGGGTGTTGACTTTACATACAACAACCTTCGTGCAGGAGTTGACCTTGTTTCAGGAAAAATAATTTCCTTCTCACAAAACTGGTATGACGATGTTACATTTGAAAGTCCAAAGAATGTTATTTCTCCCGAAAAAGCACTTTTGAGTCTTTATTCAAATGACGGCTTTGGTTTGAATTATGAAATCAACTCTACATACACATACAACAAGTATCTTGCCGACAGAGATAGCGGTGAATATATAGACTACGACGCTCTTTACACAAGAAGTCTTAACACAAGACTTGTATATTCCGGCTATGCTTTGGGAACAACTATCATAAGAGCGCTTGACGGCAAAATGATATACTATTCAGGCGAAGAATACAAAGCACCCCAAAAGTATGATTATACCGACATTGGCGGTCACTGGGCACAGGATATAATAAACGCATTTTCAAATGCTGGCATTGGTTTTGACTCATATACTCTCTTTAATCCCGACAAGGATATTACACCCATCGAATTTTTGAGAATTATGGAGTCATGCGGTATTTACTATTATTCCGAAAGTTTTGACAACAATGCACTTACCATAACAAGAGCCCAGGCCGTTAAACTTATAATAAAAGCACTCGGATTTGACAGCGTTGCAAAACTTGAAAATGTCTTTATAACAGACTTTGCAGACAACACCGTTTTAAAGAGCGGCGACGTTGGATACATTGCAATTGCAAGAGGCTTTAAAATAGTAAACGGCGACGGAAACACATTCCGACCGTATGAAAGCCTTACAAGAGCAGAGGGAATGCAGATTCTTTACAATGTTCTCAAAGCGAAGGTTACTAGATAACATCAAAAAGTAAATTCAGCCGCTTTGCGCTAAAACTTTGTGTTTGGCAAAAAGCGGCTGTTTTTTTGTTTTTTATTTGTTATTTTAATTTTCACCCAAAAATCACACTGTATACATTGACTTTTCAAAAATATATATTAAAATAAGAGCGTAAGTAAAATTTATCTGTTCTTTTGGAAAGGAGATTTTTTTATGAACAAGGATTTTGAAAATAACAATCAGAACAATAATGACGAAACAATAGATGAAAATACAACGGAAGAAATATCCGAAAATCAAGAAAACAACGACGACGGGGCTTTGACTTTACACAATGTATCCGATACCGTATACATGAAAAGCGACGATGTTTTTGAAAATCAAATTAGCGGCGACGAGCCTGATTTTGCGGGTGGCGAAAGCTATACAAAAGAGTCGCCCGACGGAAATGTTACAAGCGGATATGTATGGAATGCACCCCAAAAGGAAAAGAAACGCAAAGAGCACAAAACAAGAACAAGATCAGGAATGAGAATTTTCACATCAATTCTCCTTTGCATTTTTGTTCTGTCTTTCGCATCGCTTACAGTCATGGTGGCACACTACATTTCAAATATCGAAGAAAAGGCTGATTTTGAGGACTCCTACATTGTAAACAAGCCCTCATCAAGTCCCTCCGACTTTGCTGTGAGTGCTCCTGATTTTGCATCCGGCTCTGCACTTTCAATTCCGCAGATTGCGGCAAAATGTCAGCCAAGCACGGTGGGTATCTTAGTTGAGGTTGAAACCTCTTACAGTTTTGGTTTCTTCACACAGCAAGGTGTTTCAAATGCAGTGGGTTCGGGATTCATACTTTCTTCTGACGGATATATTGTTACAAACCACCACGTTGTTGACGGCGCAAAGAAAATAACAGTGATTCTTCACGACCACACGCATCTTGAGGCACAGCTTGTTGGTTCTGACTCGATTTCAGACATCGCTGTATTGAAGGTTGACAATCCTGACGGCATTACACTTTCACCCGTTGAAGCAGGAAACTCGGATGATCTTGTTGTAGGTGAGAGCGTTATTGCAATAGGATGTCCTGCCGGTATTGAATATCTTGGAACTGTTACCGATGGCATTATTTCAGCAATCAACAGAAACGTTGAAATAACAGACTCATACGGCAGAGTTCAGAAAACAATGACTCTCATTCAGACAAATGCCACAATAAACAAAGGAAATAAGTCGGAGGCC
>JAZSLO010000031.1:0-15711 GCA_045535415.1 Eubacteriales bacterium | reverse complement strand
TGAACTTGCACAGAAGTATAAGCTTTGCGAAAAGGATATACATTTCAGGGTTGTAATCAAGTAAATAACCAAAAAAGACAGTCATAAAATGATTGTCTTTTTTTGCATTTTGGTGTATAATGAATTCATCAAAGATGAATTCAGCTAAATTCGCCTTGCGGCGAGCTAAATGTGCTGACGCACGCTAAATTACTTCATAGCTAAATTGACCTTCGGTCAGCTAACAGCGAATTTAATTTAGCTGTTTTGAAAAACAATTTAGCTATGGAGCGAAGCAGAATAATTTAGCTTTGCACGATAGTGCAAAATTTAGTTAATAAACTTGCCTGAGTTTTGTGAGGTGAAATCAATGGAGTATCAAGAATTACAAAATATAGTTGTTCGGCTTATAAAGTCTAATTCTCTAAAAGTGATGATACAAAAAACAAATAAAAGTTTTGAACCAATTGAACTTGTTAAAATTGCTTTTAATTATGCTGAGTCATATGACCAACGATTGAATCTGTTGTCACTTATAAAAACAAATATTAATGATGATTCTTTAAAAAAATATATAACACAACTTATAGAAGTCCAGAAAGAAATACATATAAAGTTTCTTCAAAATATGGAAAACTGTGTTTATGAATTACATATAAAGGAGAATCCTGACTCATACGATGAAAAATATTTGTGTGATTCTTATTTCTCTGCAATTAAAATGATTGATTCATTTTATGAAGAGTATGGTAATGGTGAAAATAAATTGTCCAAATATGAGATTGAAAAAAGGAAGATTTTCAATTGTAGTGATAAATTTGATGAAGATTATGTTGGCAATTGTAAATTAAATTACAAAAGAGAAATACAAGAGATTGATATTGATGGTGTAAATAGTTATGCTAATATCTGTGAAGCTTGTTGCAGTGATGAGTGTAACATTTTATGTATTAATAATATTGATATAGCGTTTCCGCGTTTTGCAAAAAATTTGGATATTGTTGAGTATTCCGATTATGATGGCAAAAAACATTATGGGGTATATTTGGAAAATATGTGCAATGTAAAAGAGGAATATTATGTGATTCCATTGGATTGTACTGCGATGAAATATCATCATTTTGAAAGAGATTTTTATAATCATATGCACATAGAAGCACCATTTGTTGAAAAGGTAAAAATTGACGATATTCCTGCTAACATACAAGATGTTTATAAAAACTATATTGACTATCTTGAAATAAATGGATGCATCTAAATCGTTCACTAATTTTAACGCAGATTTTGTCTTATAATATCAAAAGTGGTGGTTGTATGAAGAAAATAGTTGTAGTAGCTCTAATAACAGTTGCGATTTTGTTACTTATAAATTTTGCTATGGATTATATAAATCAAAAAAATAATTTATACAAAGAAGATAAACTGATTACAATCAAAGCAAGTACTCCGGATGAGGCTGCAGTTTCCTTGAGTGAACGACTTTTTAAAAATGGGAATTTTGCAGATGTAAGTATTTCGGATTTCCAAATATTAGACTACATTCAGTTAAATGAATATAAAGAATTGACAACGAATGGACGAGTGTTTTCGTATGAATTTATATATAAATTTAAAACCGATGATAACAGAGCTTTTATGGATAATAAAATTACCGGAGAACCTGTGGCAACGAATGTTTGGCTTGATGATGTCATAGTAAGAAGATGTATTGTACTGTTCGAATATGAAAATGTGTATTACAAGCTTTTCAATTGGGACGAAATAAGCTTCAATAAAAATTTTATTTATAATAACGGTGAATATGGAGGAAGTAATACTTCTCCAAAAGATTGGCTTGAATGCAATATAATAAGAGAGGTTTTTGATAACAAATACAACATTGCAGAGTTAAAGATATCAGAGAATCCACCGACAGAATCTATAAAGAATAAACTTCTTCGGGATATTGAAATGTTTGTGAGCCCGGAATATACAATTAACAAAACAGCAACAAAAGTATATAATTTGACATTTAACAATGAAGCCAAATGTATATATTTTAATGCAGATTTATATGACGAATATGGAAATGAAATAGTGAAAAGCCAAAGGTTTTCGCTGCATGCAAACCAAGGTTTTTCTATTTATGACATAGAGAACATAGTGCCAAAGAGTATAGAGAAAAAATAGTTTTTTTGACCTGACTTGACATGAGCCTAATTTGTTTTATAACTAGTACTAAAAATTTCACCACAAAAGGAGTAAAACCATGGTTCTTTCATTCTGGCTTGTAATAGCTATTGCGATAGTAGTGCCTGTGGCAATGTATATTTTTAATAACAGGGAATAATAAAGTATATCATCATTTAAAGATTATAAAAATCTTAGCCTATAATATTATTTAGGATGTGTTATTTTGAAGAAAATAGTAGTTGCGCTAGATTCATTTAAAGGAAGTCTTGATTCTCTGACGGCGGGAGTGGCTGTCAGAGAGGGAATAAAACAGGTGTATGAAAACGCCGTGATTGATGTATTTCCAATTGCCGACGGCGGTGAGGGTTTTGTTGAGGCAATTTCATATTCAACGGGCGCGAAAACAATTAAAGCAAGTGTAATGGGTCCTTTGGGAGAGCCTGCTTATGCGCAGTATGCCATACTAGAAAAAACAAACACGGCGGTCATTGAAATGTCAAGTGCCGCAGGAATTACACTTGTTCCAAAAGAAAAACTAAATCCTCTTGAAACGACAACCTTTGGGGTTGGTCAAATGATTTGCGATGCTATAAATAGAGGTGTTCGCAATTTTGTTGTCGGACTTGGCGGAAGTGCGACAAACGACGGCGGTGTCGGAATGCTCTGTGCTCTCGGTTTTGAATTTCTTGATAAATACGGAAATCCGGTAAGCCACGGTGCAAAGGGCTTAAAAGATATAGTAAGCATTAAAACAGACAACGCATTCAAAGAGTTAAAGGAATGTAATTTTTCTGTCGCTTGTGATGTAAAGAATGTTCTTTGCGGAAAAGACGGTTGCAGTGAGGTGTTCGGACCACAAAAGGGCGCAACGCCTGAGATGATAAAGGATATGGACACCTGGATTTCAAACTATGCAAACCTTACAAAAGAAGTGTTACCTCAAAGTGATGCAAATACACAAGGCTGTGGTGCGGCAGGCGGTATGGGATTTGCTTTTCTCTCATACCTTGGCGCGACTTTAAAACCCGGGATAAATCTTATTATGGAAACAATCGGCATCGAAGAATATATAAAAAATGCGGATATTGTAGTTACGGGAGAGGGAAGACTCGACGGACAGTCGTATATGGGAAAAGCGCCTTTCGGTATTGCGGCTCTTTCAAAAAAATACGGCAAAAATGTGATTGCATTTTGCGGAAGTGCCACAGAGGATGCCGCCCAATGCAATGAGTACGGCATTGATGCGTATTTTACAATACTAAAAAAGCCGTGTACACTCGCCGAGGCAATGGATAAGGACACAGCATTCAATAATCTTAAAGACACTGCCTCTCAGGTGTTCAGACTAATAAAGGCGCAAAATAATTTGTGATTGTTAGCCTTAAAAACCTTTACTTTAATGTAGAATTTTGTTATAATGTGTTTGTTTAAGGTCAAAAATGTTTTGCTTTATGCAAAAAAATCTAATAATTAAGGTGGAAAAATGAATAAAAGTACATATTTACAAATGTTAAAATTTGCTTTGTTTTCAACTTCAGCAGGAATAATACAACTTGGTTCGTATACGGTGTTTAATGAAGTTTTCAAATGGGAACACTGGCTGGCGTATCTTATTTCACTTATTTTGTCGGTTGTATGGAACTTTACTTTCAACAGGAGATTTACTTTCAAATCCGCGGTGAATGTTCCTGTTGCCATGGCTAAACTTCTCGGATTTTATGCGGTTTTCACACCTGTATCAACCTATCTTGGACATATCGCGGTATCAAGCGGAACAAATGAATATTTGGTTGAACTTTTAACAATGTTTTCAAACCTTGTTCTTGAATATTTGTTCTGCAAGTTTGTTATATACTATAAGCAGGAAAACACATTGGAGAAAAAATAAAACTTGGCAAAGGCAAAATAATAATGAACAAATTTAAAGGAATTCTGTTTTGTACCGACCTTGACGGCACACTTTTGAAAACCGATAAGACAATTTCAAGGGAAAACATAGAGGCAATAGAATATTTCAAGTCGCAGGGCGGAAAATTCACATTTATAACGGGAAGAATGCCGTATTTTTCACGACAAATGTATAATGCGATTAAACCAAATGCACCAATAGGCTGTGGTAATGGCTGTGCGGTATATGATTATCAGACCGAGAAATATTTGTGGCGAATGGAAATGCCGTTTTGCTCTCTTGATATTGTTGATTCGGTTTTAAGAGAAATTCCCGAAATGGGAGTTCAGGTCAATACATTTGAAAGAGTACTTTTTTGCAGTGACAATGAGGCTATGGAAATATTCCGTAATATCACATCGATGCCAAAACTTTTGTGCAGTCACAAGGAGATAAGTGAGCCTTTTTCAAAAATTGTTTTCGGAGATTTGGATAATGAGAATATTGAAAAATTAAAGAAAATAGTAGAAAATGATCCTCTGAGCAAAGACTTTGATTTTGTTCGCAGCGAAAAGTTCCTGTATGACATTTTGCAAAAGGGAATAGATAAGGGCACGGCACTTTTGAAAATTGCCGAAATCCTTGGCATACAAAAGGAAAAGACAGTTGCAATAGGCGATTTTAATAATGATATCGGAATGATAAAGAAGGCGAAAGTAGGCATTGCGGTAAGTAACGCAAGTAAGGATACAAAAAATGCCTCCGATATCGTAACTGTCAGCAATGATGAAAGTGCAATTGCGAAAGTTATTTATGATATAGAAAGCGGAATAATAAAGATTTAATAAAAAAAGCCGAGAACATTCTCGGCTTTTTTTAGAATATCTCACCAATAAGCTTTTCAAGATAAACCTTGGTTTCTTTTATTTCAATATCTCTCTGCGTTGCATCGGGAATTTCGTGTTCGATAATAATATCACCCTCGTATCCAAAGCCTTTAAGCTGTGTAAGAAGACGCTTGAAGTCAACACTTCCTTTACCGACAACTGTCTGCTTTCCGCCTCTGTCACCAAATTTGGGAGGATTTCCGTCTTTTGCGTGAATGCCGAATACCTTGGAGCCAAGAAGGTCCATTGCATCGTTGGGGTTTCCTCTGCCGAGTGTCAGAAGATTTGCAGGGTCAAAGTTTACACCGACATTGTCAAGTCCGATTTCCGAAATGAGAAGTGAAAGTGTAAGCGGAATTTCCTCGCCCGTTTCAAATGCAAATTTCTGTCCTCTGTCGGAAAGTTCCTTGCAAAGAAGTTTAAGAGCCTGAACTATTGCAATGTGTGTTTTGTCAAAGGGGTTGTCGGGTGTAAAGCCGATGTGAGTTACAACTGTATTTATACCAAGGTCGTAAGCAAATTTTGCACCGATTCTAAGATCCTCAATTCTCTTTACGCGCATCCATTCGGGAACAAGCCCGAGACACGCATACATATCGGGATATTTCCAGTTTACAGGACCTGTCCAACCGCACCACATAGAAGTTGCTTCAAACTTTTCTTTTTCAAGACACTTTTTGAGACCCTTTAAATTTTCTTCTGTGTAAAAATCCATATCCCAGATACAAATCTGACCGTTGTCGAAACCAAGTTCCTTTGCGTGACGGATTTCTTCTTTGTAATTTTTTGTTATATCCACTAAAAGTCCAACTCTCATAATGATTCCTCCAATAATTTTGAATTGATTTTTCTTGATTATACATCTAAGTTTTGCAAAAATCAATAAAGTTTTCTTAACATTCGAAAAAAAACGATGAAATTTACATAAATAGTCGAAAAGTCCATATTATCAGTAAATAAGTACATTTACTTTACCTCCAAAATCCGTATAATGTTAAACAGGTTAATATGTAATTTAGTGATGTTATTTGGCGAAATTGGAGGACCTTATGAAGACATGTGTCATTATCGGAGCGGGCGGCAGAGGTAAAGATTCTTATGCTCCGTGTATTGAAAAATATAATCTCTTTAAGATAACCGGTGTTGTTGAACCGGATAAGCAGAAAAGAGAACAATTTGCAAAAAAATATAAAGTACATAAAGATATGTGCTTTGAGGACTATAAAGAATTTTTCGCACTTGGCAAGGTTGCTGATGCGGTAATTATCTGTACTCAGGACAGAATGCATACAGAACCCACACTTATGGCAAAAGAGTGCGGATACCACATTCTTCTTGAAAAGCCCATTGCACCGACATACAGAGAAGTCAAGAAACTCGAAAAGGAATTTGAGGACTATGACAAAATCTTTATGACGGGATTTGTCCTCAGATATACTCCCTTTATCTGCAAAATCAAGGAAATAATTGACAGCGGAGAAATAGGGGATATTGTCACTCTTCAGCTCAATGAAAACGAAGGCTTCTGGCATCACGCACACAGTTATGTAAGAGGCCCGTGGAATAATTCAAAAACTTCATCTCCTCTTGTAGTTGCGAAATCATCTCACGATATTGACCTTATGCTTTATCTTGTTGGTTCTTCCTGCAAATATATCTCCTCCTACGGAAGCAATGCGTACTTTAAGTATGAAAACGCTCCCGGAAAGGATGTTCCTGAAAGATGTACAGACGGATGTAAGTACGCAGACAAGTGTATTTATAATGCGGTGGAACAGTATACAAACGGAAAGAGCGAATATTTTGTACATAAGTTTGAATGCGGAAACTCAAAGGAAGATATAATAGAGGCGCTTAAAACAAATCCTTACGGCAGATGTGTTTACAGATGCGATAACGATGTATGCGACCATCAGGTTGTATGTATGGAATTTGAGAATGGCGTCACATCTATGTTTACAATAAGCGCGTTTTCACTTGAGAATAACAGAACTCTCAAGTTTATGGGAACAAAGGGCGAGGTTGGAGGATGTCTTGAATCGGGAGAAATCACACTCAAGAAATTCTCGGATATGTCCGAAACAAAGATGGTGATAACTAACGACGGAACAAAACACGCCGGCGGCGACAGCGGACTTGTTGCGGAGTTTGCAAAGGCGATAGAAAACTGCGATAAAATAAAAGATAGAGTTGATAAATGGATGTTTGAGGCTCACAGAGTTGCGTTCCAGGCTGAAAAGGCGAGAGTAAATAACTCAAGACTTAAGCTTATTTTTTAAAGGAAATTTTCAAAATGGAAAATATAAAGAAACTATCCAAGGATGCATATGATTTTGCCAAAAAACTTTTGAGTGAGAGCGTTGAGGATGGCAGATATGACATTTCAGAAACTGTTTGGGCAAATGTGTTCACTCATACAACAAAGCCTCTCTCTGAGGCAAAATACGAGGCTCACAGACAGTATGTTGATGTGCAACTCATAATAGAGGGCAAAGAAAGAATATGCGTCGAGGACCTTGATACAATGCGTAAAGGAAAATGCTATCAGGAGTATACAGACGAGAGTGATGTTGAACTTTATGAGAGTAACGATAAAGGCATAGAACATATTCTTGAAAGCGGAGATTTTCTGATACTTTTCCCAAAGGATGCACATATGCCGGGCGTATGTGTTGATACACCAAGAAAAGTTAAAAAGGCAGTTATAAAAATTAAAGTGCAATAAATAAAACACCGACGAAAATTTCGTCGGTGTTTTTTATACTTTAAATTTTATTTGTTGAATATTGAGAAAAGAACTGTCGGCAGACACCAGAGTGCCTGAAGACCGAGGAAGAATGATACACCAATGGCAAACGCCGAATTCATAAAGCAAATTGCCGTGCAGAGAATAAGGCAGAGAATACTGCTTATGCTTGAAACAAGTGCATTTGAACGATATGTATTGCGAAGCCTGTCAAGTGTGATAAAGGATTTGAGGAAATTATGTGTTCCCGAAAGGGAAATAATGCTGCCTGAAACCTCATCCTTTGTTTTGTCTGAAACTTCTGTTCCTTTGGGCTGTTTAATAACAGAAACAGGATAATTTGTTCCTCTGAGATTTCCGCAAACGAGCTGGGTGTTGATACACGGGTCCATACTCTTTATACCCGCACAGATTCCCGAATCGTAAAGACTGCGAAGAATTTCTTCAAAGCCTTTGTTGATAGCATACTTTATGTAGAATTTAGCGGAAAGCTCGTTTCCGATTGCCATATACATAATGCTTCCGAGTGACTGAAGGAAGGATTCGTCAATGTTGTCGGAGGGTGTGTGAACACCGTATAATTTAAGGAAGTTTGCATTTCCAAGAATTATATCGTTTCCGTCAATACGAACTCTCACTCCGTCAGGTGCGTGTTCAATAATGCTTGCCTCGCCGACCTCATTTTCGCCGCCCTGAATTGATTTCTGGAATACATATGAAAGAGAACCTTCGAGTTTTGAGAATATTTTCGCCATATAAATTATGACCTTGTCAATTCTTGTTCCCGAATAAGTTCTTATACTTGACACCTTAACACTTTGTGCAGGGAATACTTCGGTATCGTCAAATGAAATAATTCCTGCGTTTGTGTATTTGTCGGGAGACGCTTCGCCTATAAATGCGGTTTGGGTTTTTCTTACTTTAAGACTTGCAAAGAGGAAGGGAAGTGATGTCGAAATTATAAGGTTTGCAGGGAGTGCAGAAAGTGAGACCGCGCAACCTGCACATATGCCGCCGTAAATGTCCTTTGCAAATATGCCGTAAGCGATTCCGACTATAAGACCTGCAATAAGTGAAGTCATGTAGATTCTGAAGCTCACACGGGAGGCTTCGGGAGTGGAATATGTGTTTTTGAAAAAGTCTTTTACAAAGTTTCCTTTTTCCACAGTGAATATTTCGGTATCCGAATCAAGATACTTCGAGAATGCCGCCGCCTCAAGACTTGAGTGAGAAAGTGGCGTTGTGGAGAACTTTGGACTCTTTGACGCTGCAATACAGAAAGATGAAAGCGCCATATATGACTTTATAAAACTTGATATTGATAAAAGAAGTATAGAAAGACATCCTGCAGAGCAGAAGGATTTCATATTTGAACTTGCATGTGCAAATGTAAGACTTAAAAGAGTGTGAAGTGTGCATACAAGACCTGTCATAACGGCAACACTCTGGCTGTTTGCTTTTTTCTTTGAAAGACCTTTAAAGCCTTCAATAATTCCCGAAAGGTTGAATATTGCACACAAAAACATTATCTGGAGCATCGAAAGAGAATATACAAGTCCGTATCTTCCGGCTTCAAAGAAAGAAGGGTGGATTCTTGATGTGCCCGACGCAGTTTCAAAATAAATACACAAAGCCGTAGCACATAAAGTTGCAATCATAAGGAAGAATCTTGAAATTGCATCTTTTCTGAGTGCTTTAAGAATTGTCTTTTCCTGCGCTCTGTCGGTGTACTCAATTTCAGGCTCATCGTTTTCTTCAAGAAGACTTTCGTATTTTGAGGAAAATTCATCGTCGTCGTCATCCGTAAGACCGAAAGCTCTTGAAATGTTCTTGTCAAGCTCGTCCGTATCATCGTCATCAGAAAAGTCTTTTTCATTCTGACTTTCTTCAAAATCAAAATTCTGCTCTTTTTGGGATTTGTTTTTGTTTCGTTCGGGAAGTTCTATATGTTCTTCCTCATCAAATTCCGAATATGTTTCGTTGTAATCAAAACCGCCGTCGGCAAGACGCGAAAGTTCCTTGACTTTTTCTTCTATATCATCGTTGTGCGTTGCATCAAAGTAGGATTTTGCATCTTTTTCAAGTTCTGTCACATTGATGGGCTCATCAGAAACTTCACTTCCTTCAGGAAGGTCTTTTTTGAAAGTGAATTCTGCAGTTGTGTTTGCATCGGGAATTTCCTCGTCTACTTTGGCATCACCCGAGTTTATTTCAACACTGTCAACACTTGCAAAAATTGTGTCATCCTGAGCATTTTCTTCGTATGTAATGGTCTGTGTTGCACCTATAACATCGGGATTCTGCTCATCAAGCGTATACTGATAATCGTCATTTGTTTCTTCAACGATATCCGACTGGCTTTCCTTTATTGTTGTGTCGTCATCGCCTGAATCAAGAAAAGCCTTTTCGTATTCGTCAAGGTCAAGAGAAGAATCCTTTTTTGATGAAAACAGTCTTGAAAAAGCACTGTTCTTTTTTGTCTTTTCTTTGTTATCTTTGTCAAACATTGGTTTTAACCTCCGTGATTTGTGTCTTAAAGCCCTCTCTGGGAAATAACTCTGTAAAGGAGAACTGCCGCAGCAGTTGAAACATTAAGGGAATTAACTTTTCCGCGCATTGGAATTGAAACTATGTGGTCGCAATTTTTCTTAACAAGAGCAGAAACACCGTTTTCTTCACTTCCAAGAACAAGCGCCATCGGAATGTCAAAGTCAGCCTTTGTGTAATCAACACCGTCTGCTTCTGCCGCAAAAATCCAAAGACCAAGATCTTTAAGCTTTTTGATAGTGTCAGTTACATTCGTGCACTTGGCACAGGCAAGATGCTCAACTGCGCCTGCCGAGGATTTTGCAACAGCAGGGGTGATGCAAGCACTGTGTCTTTTTGGAATGATAATTCCGTGAGCGCCGGCACCCTCGGCACATCTTATTATAGCGCCAAGATTGTGCGGGTCTGATATGTTGTCTGCAATAATAATAAGCGGCTTTTCGCCTCTTTCTTTGGCAATTTCAAGAATATCCTCAATTTCAACATATTCTTTTTCTGAGGCAATAGCAACAATTCCCTGATGCTGTTCATATCCGCAGATTTTATCAAGCTTTGCTTTTTCAACTTCGATAAGCGGAATGTTTTTCTCAAGTGCAATCGCACAAAGAACTGTAATTGAACCTTCTCTCTGTCCTTTTTGAACATAGATTTTCTCAATGTGTCTTGAGGATTTCAAAAGTTCTCTTACTGCATTTCTGCCCGGAACTGAGCCGTTTTCAAGGGGCGTGTCATCATCATATCTTTCAAAATCTCTTTTAGGTTTTGAATATGAAGGTTTCTTTGCTCCTGTTTTAAAATTTTTGTTTTTGCCTGCGCCGTCAAAACGGTGGCCGTTTTTATTGTAAGCCATTTAAATGCGACCTTTCAAAAAATATACAAATATACTAAAATATTATAACATAATAAGACAAGTTTGTACAGAGATATTTTTGTGAAAATAATAGAAATTAAAGATTATTATTCCAAAATGACGGAATTTGTCGGATTATACTGTAATATTTGCAGGAATTTCGTCGAGAATGTCCATTGCCGTCTGAAGCTGAAGGTCTGAGTCGTCGGTAAGTGATAAAAATAACTGCTTTATTGCGGGGGAGAAAGCAACTTCGTGGTCGGGAGTAATTCCGATTTTGTCAAAACTCTTTGAGCCTGAAACAAGGTAGTTTGTTGTCGAAATACAAGCTCCGCCTCCAACAGTGAGAGGGAATACCTTCTGGCAAAGACCTTTTCCGTATGTTTTTTCGCCGATAATTGAGTGGCCGCCAAGTTCTTTCATTGCAAGAGCAAAAACTTCAGCCGTGCAAACAGTGTTTTCGTTTACAAGCACACATACAGGCATTCCGAAACTGTTTGCATCACTTTTTATTGTTCTTGCAGCACCTGTTTTATCTGATATTGAAACAATAGTTCCCTCGGGAAGTAAAAAGTCGAGAATTTTGCAAGCCGAGTCAATGTCACCGCCGGGATTGTTGCGCAAATCTATCACAAGCTTGTCCGCACCCGAGCGAACAAGGTCTTCAAGACAGACACTGAAATCCTCATAGGATGAAGTTGTAAATTCCGAAATTTTCAAAAGACCTATATCTCTTGAAACTTTTTTTGTTGTTATGTAAGATGGCTTTATTGTGCTCTTTGTAACAGTAACATTTTCTCTTGCTCTGTCGTGCTTTGTAACGCGCAGAGTAACATTTGTGTTTATATCTCCGCCGCTAAGGCTTAACATTGCCGAATAAAAGCCGAGTTTTGATACCGGTGTGTCATTTATGTGCGTGATAATGTTTCCGGGTGCAATTCCTGCCTCTTTTGCAGGTGAGTCGGGGGCAACATTTACAACATAAATTCCCGAATGAGTTGAATCGTAAAGAGCGCTTATACCAAGCCCTACAGAAGAAGGCTGCGAAGAATAGGTTATGTAATCGTTGTATTGCTGCTCATTCAGATACATAGCAAATCTGTCATTAGTGCCCTCAATGTATCCGCTCATTGCACCGTCTACTATGTCTTTTGTTTCAAAGGTACTTGCCGAATTTGACAAAACCTGAGCATCAAGAACGGAAATTGATTCCGAAATTGCATTTTTGTTTGTTGAAATCATGCCTGAAACCTTTTGTTTCCATGAGTTGTTCACAAAAAGATATGTAGCCTGAAATGTTATAAAAATTGCAATTATCACAATAAAAGCAACGACTGATATGATTCTTTTCTCAAAAAAGTTTTTCACAATAATACCGTCCTTTAAATGTTTTCGACAAAATGCGCCAAAATCTTATAAAACAAACATACGGCGGTTTATAAAAGCCGCCGTAAAGTTATATATCATACATAAGGTATGTAAGGTCTTGGGTCGACTGCAACCCCGTTTTTGTAAACGGTAAAGTGCAAATGATTTCCTGTTGACCAACCTGTTGAGCCGACAAAGGCAATAACATCACCGCGTTTTACTGTCTGTCCTGCAGTTACGTTCAAGGCAGATGCGTGAGCGTAAAGCGTCATCATTCCGCCGCCGTGGTCGATAGTAACATAATTTCCCCATGATGAACTTCTCTTTGCAATAACAACAGTTCCAGCCTCGGCAGCATAAATTTTAGTGCCTGCAGGTGCCGGAAGGTCAAGTCCGTTGTGGTTTTCACGCTGTCCTGTAATGGGGCTTATTCTGTTGACAAATCCCGAGGAAACATAAGTGTGATTTGCGGGCAAGGGATATGCAAAGGAGCCTGTAAAGTTGTTCTTTGTATTACCCGATTTTTCGTAAAGAGCCTTAACTTCCGCATCAATCTGTGCGCGCTCAGCCTCTTTTTTGTTATACATTGCCTGAGCTGTGGCAGTTTCGCTCATAAGAGCCTGCTTTTTAACGGATGCCTGTGAAAGTTTGACTTCAAGTTCTGTTTTGAGTGTTTCCTGCGTTACTTTGTAATCTGAAAGCGAAGTCTGTGAATCATCGTATTCAGATCTTGTCTTTTCAAGGTCTTTGATAGTTCCCGAAAGGGAATCAAGAACATTGCTGTTATACTTTAAATGATATGTAATAAGGTCAATTCTCGAGAGAAAATCACCAATATCTTCAGAACCGAAAATGAGATTAAAATATGTGTCGCTGCCGTATTCATACGACATTCTGAGCATATTGTCAAAGGTTTTTTGCTGTTCTTTTTGCTTTTGCTCAAGTTCTTCAATCTGCGCCTGCTTTTCATCGGATAAAATCTGCCACTGCTCAAGAAGAGTGTCCATTGTGGTTATCTGAGATGAAAGAAGTGTTGTTTCACTGTCAAGATTTGCAATTTCGGTTTCGAGAGATGCGATAGTGCTCTTTGAGGCAGCAATCTGCTTTTTGAGAGCCTCCGTTTCTTTTGCAAGTGTTGAAAGTCTCGTTTCAAGTTCGTGAATTTGCTTTTGATTGTCGGTTGCGGCAGCAAAAGCATTACTAGAGTCAAGTATAATATTTGAGCAAACCGCAAAGACAAATAGGGATATCACCGCAAAAGTCATAAAAATGCGTTTTGCACCTCTTTTGCTCTGAATCATAAAAGACCTCCTGAAACTAATTTAATAAATTCTGTAACTTAAACGCGCATATATTTGCGTATTGTAACTGAACTTCCGAATACGCCGATTATAAGACTTGCGCCAAAGAATATTGCAATGAAAACGGGATTGAGCTGCGAATAGGGGACAATGGAAATGATGTTGTACTCAAGTGCAAGCTTTTCAACAAGGAATGTGTAGATATACCACTGAGATACAAATCCGATTCCGGCCGAAACAAGAGAAAGAATAATACTTTCAAAGACAAAGGGCATAGTTATATAAAACTTCGTTGCACCTATATATCTCATAATACTTATTTCAAGTTCTCTTGAATGATATGTGAGTTTTATTGTGTTTGAAATTACGAATATTGATACGAAAATAAGAAGAACCATAAGCCATGTGCAGCCGATAGATATAATGTTCTTGAACTTTTCGATGTTAATTGCAATTTCTCTGCTGTTTCTTATACTTTCAACACCCTCAATTTTTGAGAGTCTGTAAATGAGAGCATCAAGACCGGCATCTGTTTCGTATTCAATTCTGTAAGCATCGGGAAGAGGGTTTGTTGAGTCGTCATACGCGTCAAAGAGATATGAATACTCCTCACCGTATTTTTCTCTTTCCTGCTCAAGTGCCTCTTCTTTTGAAACAAATTTAACATTTACAACATTGTCAAAATTCTGCATCTGTGATTTTGCGCTTGAAATAACAGTGTCATCTGCATCAAGGCTCATATAGCAAACAAGTTCGTTGAAATCGTCAATCTGGTCAAGATTGTGGTTTACATTGACAATAAGTGTTGTAAATATACCTATAACGAGAAGCGACGACACAAGAACTATAATTGATGCCGCACTCATAAGGCCGTTTCTGAAAACGCCCTTAAAGCCTTCTTTAATAAATGTGAAAAGTTTAAAATTACTCATCGTACATACCGCCTATTCTGTCCTGAACTACAACACCATCGTTTATTGTGATAACTCTTTGTTTGTAGTGGTCGACGATACTTTGAGAATGTGTTACAACAATAACTGTTTTGCCCAGCTTCTGATTGAGTCTTATAAGAAGGTCCATAATTTCAAGACTCATGACAGGGTCAATGTTACCTGTCGGCTCGTCCGCAATAATAATGTCGGGATTGTTTACAATAGCTCTTGCAAGGGCAACTCTCTGCTGCTCACCGCCCGAGAGCTGAGAGGGGAAGGACCTCATCTTGTCTGAAAGTCCCACAAGGTCAAGGAAAAAGGGAACCCTTTTTCTTATCGTGCTTGCCGATTCACCCACAACCTGCATTGCAAACGCTACATTTTCATAAACTGTCTTTTTGGGAAAAAGACGGAAATCCTGAAAAACAATGCCCATTGTTCGTCTGAGATAGGGTACTTTTCTGTTTTTCATTTTGTCAAGTCGAAAACCGTTTATGATAATGCGTCCTTCGGTTGCTTTTTCTTCTCTTAAAAGAAGCTTTGTGAGAGTAGTTTTACCTGCACCCGAAGAGCCTACTATAAATACAAATTCGCCGTCGTCAATTTTTAGATTGACATCTTTTAAGACAAATTTTTTATTGTCATAGGTTTTTGATACATTCTTGAATTCAATCATCTGTTTGCTCCTTGAAAAATCAGTACTTAACGGGTTTTGATGTGAGATATTTCTTAACCATAAGCGCAACTTTAAAAGTGATAGCGTGTTCAAATTCGCGAAGGTCAAGTCCTGTAAGTTTCTTTATTTTTTCAAGTCTGTAAACAAGAGTATTTCTATGTACAAAAAGTTTTCTTGAAGTTTCCGACACATTCAGGTTGTTTTCAAAAAATGCCTGAATTGTGAGAAGTGTTTCGTGGTCAAGACTTTCAAGAGAGCCTTTCTTGAACACTTCCTGAAGGAACATATCGCAAAGAGTTGTGGGAAGCTGGTATATAAGTCTTCCGATGCCGAGATTTTCATAACTTATAACACTCTTTTTTGTG
>JAZSLO010000189.1:0-2722 GCA_045535415.1 Eubacteriales bacterium | reverse complement strand
ATTGCACCGATTTTATGAAGTGCAAGCATACAGAACCAGAACTGATAATGTCTCTTTAATACGAGCATTACAGTATCGCCTTTTTTAATACCGAGCGATTCAAAGTAGTTGGCAGTTTTTGCTGAATACTTTTTCATATCGCTGAAAGTAAAGCGTCTGTCTGTTTTATCGTTTGCAACCCACATCATTGCAAGTTTGTCGGGATTCTTCTGCGCGATAGCATCAACACAGTCAAATGCGAAGTTGAAATTATCGTCATTCTTGAATGTGATGCCGTTGAATACTCCGTTTTTATCATATGATGATTCAATAAAGTTATCTGCAACAGTCTCGCTTTTGGCCTTTTGTGCGGAGACTTTTTCGGCTATCATAGGAGCTTCGGGATATTCTTCGCTGACTTTTCCGTCCTGAGGATTAAGTACTACCGCATGGAATTCACAACCGCCCTCGCTTGCAGCAATCATACCATGGGGGATGATACTGTTATAGAAAATAGAATCGCCTTCATTGAGGATATCTATATGGTTTCCGACCTGAACTTTGAGTGAACCTTTGACAATAACATCAAATTCCTGACCATTGTGCGAACTTAACTGAATAGGTTTGTTCTGCTCGTCTTCAAGATACGGGAATTTAACAAGGAAAGGCTCTGCAAGTTTTTCTCTGAATTTAGGTGCAAGGTTGTTATATTCAACGCCGTGTTTTTTTACAATTTTAAGACCTTCGCCTTTTCTTGTGATAGCAAATGATGTAAGAGTTGTGCTTGTTCCTTCAAGCAAATCAACAACTTCAACTCCGCAAGCTTTTGCACATTTGTAGATAAATGTAAAGCTGAAATCTGTTTCACCAAGCTCAAGAATTTTGTAATCTTCTTCTGATACACCACAAAGCTTTGCAAGCTCTTTTTGTGTAAATCCTTTTGCTTCTCTAAGGTCTTTGATTCTGCCTGCGACCTCTTTCAAACTGTAATCCATTGTGTTTGTCTCCTTTCGATTGCGACTTTTTCAGTGATTACAAATCTGAATAAAACAAAAACTCGTCTCAAAGTTATCCTTGAGACGAGTTAAAATAACCCGCGGTACCACTCAAATTACGGAAAATATTCCGTCACTTATCGGACTCAAACAAGCCCTTTGCTTTTACGCAGCTTTACGGAAGGAGTCTACTCACATTTTGTTTTCGGTCCTTCGACTCGGAGGTGATAAGTCATTGGAAAGCCAAGTCATTGCCTCGCACCAAACGGCAACTCTCTTAAAACCTTGCTAACCGACCGTCCTCGTCACAGTCGTTTTTGTGATATTCAAATTTGATATAATTCTACTCCGCTAAATTGAATTTGTCAATAGTTTTTTTGAAAAAATCCGGGTTTTTTCAAATATTAAACAGTTTTGAGGCATTGTTATATAGAATATCCTCGCGTTGTTTGTCTGACAGATCAACTTTCATAAACAGTTTAATTTCATTTTCAGGCTCCCACATTGGATAGTCTGTTCCAAACAGCACACGATCTGTTCCGTAACCTAAGATAATTTCTTTTGCTTTCTCGGGCGTCATAGCATAAAGGGAAGAGGAACAATCTACATAAAAGTTTTTATATTTTGAAAGTTTCTCTGTTGCACTTTCCCACACAGACCACCCTCCAAAATGAGCACCTATAACTGTCAAATCCGTATAAATATCAAGAATAGGCATCATTCTGTTTGGGTTTGAAAAGTCAAAACGGCTGTCTCCTGTGTGCATAAGTATCGGCAGTTTACCTTCACAAAGCTCGTATATTTTTAGCATACGGTAGTCATCTATTTTGAATTTTTGTATGTCGGGATGAAGTTTTATGCCTTTCAATCCAAGTCTTATAACTTCTTCAATGTCTGCCTTTATATTATCGCTGTCGGGGTGCAGTGTGCCAAGGCCTGTAAATTTACCACCGCTTTGTGCAACGGCTTGTGCAATAAAGTTGTTGATGCTTGAAACTTGCAGAGGCGTTGTTGCAACAGATTGAACGATAAAATGATCAAAACCTGCATTTTGTCCGTGCTCGAGTAAAGTTGATATTTTTCCGTCAAGAAGGGGAGTCATATCGTAGAAATTACCCGTACCGTTTGCAGCCTTTTGTGCAATTTTATCGGGGTATATATGACAGTGAGCATCAATTATTCTGAATTTTTTCATTTTATTTTTTTAAACCCAGTCTTTCGGCTGATATATCGCGCATTTTGTATTTGAGAATTTTGCCCGCCGCATTCATCGGGAATTCATCAACAAACATAAAGTATCTTGGCACTTTATGTCTTGCAATTGAAGCATTTCCAAATTCCTTCATTTCGTTTTCGTCAGCAGTTTCGCCCTTGTGGAGAATAACCCAAGCACAACATTCCTCTCCGTATTTTTCGTCGGGAACGCCAACAACCTGTACATCACGAACTTTGGGATTTGTAAGGTAAAACTCTTCAATTTCTCTGGGGTAAAGGTTTTCGCCGCCGCGGATGATCATATCCTTAAGTCTTCCTGTTACCTTGTAATATCCGTCAGGTGTTCTCATACAAATATCGCCCGAATGGAGCCAACCTTCCGAGTCTATTGCCTGAGCAGTTGCCTCGGGCATTTTGTAATAGCCTTTCATTATGTTAAAACCGCGTGCCACGAATTCACCGCTCTCACCGTCAGGAAGTTCATCGCCCGTTTCAGGGTCGATGATTTTGCATTCAACACCCGGAAAAGCACT
>JAZSLO010000046.1:0-13993 GCA_045535415.1 Eubacteriales bacterium | reverse complement strand
CTTTCTTCCCTCTTTATATCTTGCACTTTTAGAGCATCACTCGCAGGTTTTACCATACAAACTTTTTCTTACTGCACTTGATGCAAGAAAGGACATACCATTCAGTCTTTTCGGCGAGCTTATGGTTATCCTTATTATTTTTGAGCTTGTAAGAGAAGTCGGTGTCAGGATGCCGCGAGCGGTTGGTGATGCCGTCGGCATTGTTGCAGGTTTAATTCTTGGTGATGCCGCAATTTCGGCAGGAATTGCATCAAGTCAGGTGATAATGGTGGCGGCACTTTGTGCGGTATCATCCTTTGCCCTGCCGCCGTTTATGAACAGTATAGTTCTTATCCGGTTTATTGTTCTCATTCTGACAAAATGTCTTGGCTTTGAGGGAATTGTTTTATCGGCAGCATTTCTCATAATTCACCTTTGCAAAAAAGAATCTTTCGGTGTTCCGTATTTTATGCCGTTTTCTCCAACAAGCAAAAAAGGACTTCTCGACAGTATTGTTTCAATTCCAAAGAAAGCACTTAAAAACGCAGACAAAGACCTATAACCAAAAAGACGGGTGAAAATATGAACAATACTTTTTTATGCTTATTTGCTTTTTTCAGTATATTTCTATGTTCCTGCTCAAATCCAGAGTCGCAAAACGTTTATTTTGTACACGCTTTGGGTTTTGACGAAAAGGATGAGCAAATTCAGATTTCTTTTCTTATGGAAAAATATGAAAAAGCCAACAGCGGTGACGATAAAAGCTATTTTGTTGAAACTGTTTTATCAAAAAGTGCAAAAGAATGCTTTAAAAAAATCTCCAAATCATACGGAACTTTATACTTTGGTCAGGATTTTCTTTATTTACTCAGCGACAGTTTATCTCGTGAAAACTTTATTGACATTGCCGTTTTTGTCACCAAAAGTCCCAATTTATCCTCCAAAGGAAAGCCTGTTTGCATAAGCTCTGTGTCCTGCGAGTCGCTTCTTTCCACGACCAGCACAAAAGCGTCTTTTGACAAGATTTCAAATCTTGTCAAAGACACAAAGGTCAATCTTTTGGATTTTTTTGCAAAAAACCTTGACGGAAAAATTCAAACGCACACTCCCCATCTTTCGTATTCGGGAAAGGTTGAAAAAAGAAAGGATGCAATTTACAAAAATTGCACAGTAAAAACATCAAAGGAGCAAAGTATATGACAAAGCGCTTTTATGCCCAGCCGTTTTTATCATATCTCGGGTATCTTATTTGTTTTATGTTTTTTCAAAGTCCGTCAAGAAAAGGAGACTCTTTTTTAATATCATTTTTATTTTTGTGCCTTTGCGCGGTGGTTTCTCATTTTACTTTTAAAAACATTTTTTCAAAACTCTTGAGACAAAACTTTCTAAAGAAATACTCCTTTATATTTTTTGTTCCTTCAATTTCAATTATATTTTTAACAAGTTTTTTAATGCACAGGTTATCTATTTGTACATCTTTGTTTTCTCAATTTTATTCCAAAGGACTTCAGGGCTTTTTATTCTGTTTTACAGCCTTTATTTTATGTGCATACTGCTCATCAAAAAAGCCTTCGGGGATTTTAAATTTCTGCTGTTTTTCAAGTTATATTTTACCCTCCTTTTTTATTTTTTTATTTTTCTCAATCAAAAAAATCACTCCCAATGTCGATTTTTTTCCTGCTTTCCAAAACATAAATTTCAAAAGCTTTAAATCTACTTTGATTGAGGGGATTTTTATTTTCTTTGACATTGCAATTTTTCATTTTCTCAGTGCAAAAAACACTATTACGCTTAATGAAAAGAGCAAAAAATCACATGAATTTTCTCAAAACATATCGCTTTTTATATTTATCATTATCTTGTTTTTAAACTGTGCAAGAAACATTTTTTCATTTGGCGGTGTACTTCTTGAAAGCCTTGATTTTCCTGAACTATCTGCAATAAAACTTGTGCCTCATTTTCATTTTCCCGAAATTTACCTTTTTATCCTCGGTCTTTGCACCTTTATAAAAATATCGTCACAATTTTGTGTATCTTCTTACCTTTTTGATATATCTGTCGGGAAATCACAAAGCACAATATCAAGAAAGTCAACTTTTGCAAGTGCAACTCTTGGTATTTTGTTTTTTGTTTTTGCATCAAAAATTTTTGACAACAACTTTTTTGACCTACACTCCCCCATTCTTTGCGCTTTATGTATTATTTGCATCATATTTTTTTATATTTTGTCATTTTTCTTTTCAAAAAATCAAAACATCTCATAAATTTATTTTAAAATGCGACCTTTTTTTTGAAAGCTGGTTGTGTATGATATTTTAAAAGTTAATGTTAAAGGAAGGCAAAAGTTATGGAAATGACCGCAGTTAAGAGCGAAGAAAAACTTATTGTTTCACTTTCGGGTGAAATAGACCACCACTCAGCAAAAGACATCCGTGACGGCATTGACAGACTAATTGTTGAAAACGCACCTAAAATGCTTGTTATGGACCTTGAAGGAATTGATTTTATGGATTCCTCGGGACTTGGGCTTGTTCTGGGAAGATACAAACGCGCAAAAGAACTTTCGTGCGATATGCAAATCTACACAAAAAACGAGCGTATAAAGAAAATTCTATGCTTTGCAGGTGTGGACAAGCTTATCCGCATAATTGACAAATCGCCATTCTGATTTACTTTCAACAAGGAGTTTTATAAAAAATGAAACAAACAAAACTGAATTTTTTCAAATGTACCTTTCCCGCAAAATCCGTAAATGAGGGCTTTTCAAGAATTTTATCGTCTGGGTTTCTATCACAACTTGACCCGACTGTCGAGGAAATCTGCGACATAAAGACGGCAGTGTCCGAAGCCGTTACAAACTGCACGGTTCACGCATACAAAGATGAAAAAAACGATGCCAAAAAAATTGTATACATATCATGTGCATATTTTTCAGACGGGCTTTTTGAAATAAAAATTAAAGACAAAGGCTGCGGAATTGAAAATATAGAAAAGGCAATGCAGCCATTGTACTCGGGCGGTGGCGAGGAAAGAGCGGGCATGGGTTTTTCAATTATGCTCGCCTTTTGCGACAAGGTAACTGTAAAATCCACACCAGGCAAGGGAACAACAGTTACAATGAAAAAAATCATCGGGAAAAAGTCATAAATGGAAAAAACTTATGACAAAAACAAAGAACTCTTAAAGAGATGCTCGAGCGGCGACAAAGATGCGGAAAATCAGCTTTTATCAGACAATTTCGGTCTTATAAAAAGCATATCCTTAAGGTTTGTCGGCAGAGGTGCTGAGCTTGAAGATTTAATGCAGATTGCAAGTATCGGAATGATAAAAGCAATAAGAGGATTCGACGAAAAATACGGCTGCGCTTTTTCAACTTATGCAGTTCCTCTTATCACGGGTGAAATAAGGCGGTTTCTTCGCGACGACGGGCTTATAAAAGTCGGGCGTGACATAAAGAAAAACGCATATGCACTCTCAAAAGCAAAACAGGACTATCTTTTAAAACAAGGTACTGAGCCATCTCTTTCAACTCTTTGCGAAATTTGCAGTCTATCACAGGAAGATGCGCTTTTAGCACTAAATGCAACAACACCCGCCGTATCATTACAGGAAAAGATTTCTGAGGATTCAGACAGAGAAATCGGAGAATTTTTCAAAGACTCAGACTCAATTTTTGACTGTGTCGAAAGAGTTGCGCTTTCAGAGGCCATAAAGAAGCTCCCCGAAGACGAGAGAAAACTTTTATCTCTTCGCTATTTCAAAGGTCTTACCCAAAGCAAAACCGCACAGATTCTCGGAATAACACAGGTTAAAGTGTCGCGTCTCGAGAAAAAAATAATAGACAAATTAAGACTCGATTTTTTGTAATATCCTACAAATTCTTTAAAATCTATGTACATTTGTGTCGAAATGTGTTAATATAACTATAATTGATTAACTATCAGAAATGAGGACACATATGAGAAGATTTGGCGACAGAAAAGACGGACGACGCCTTCGCACTCTTGCACCCATGGATGTTGTTTCACCATTTATTATGGACAGAAGATCGGGATGTCAGAATATGATATCCACCCCCATAAAGCTTGAAGAAATTGATAAATTCCTTGCTCAAAAAAGAGACGAAGGTTACAAGGGTATGAGCCTTATGCATATCATTGTTGCATCATACATAAGAGCCGTATCTCAGTATCCTGCCTTAAACCGCTACATTTCAGGTCAGAGAGTTTTTGCAAGAAACAAGATTTCTGTTTCAATTACAATTAAGCAGAAGATGTCAATTGAATCACCTGATACGGCAATCAAAGTCGAATTTGAACCGACTGACACAATTTATGATGTTTATGAAAAGTTCAACAAGGAAATTGAAGCATACAGAAACAATCCCGACAGCGACTTTGACGATATTGCAAATGTTTTAAGATATTTCCCGAGATTTTTACTTAAGTTTTTTGTCGGCACTCTCAAGTTCCTTGACTACTATGGAATTTTGCCGAAGTTTATTGAAAATCTTTCACCCTTCCATTCATCAATTTACATAACATCACTTGGTTCGCTTGGCATTCCACCTGTATTCCATCACCTTTACGATTTCGGAAACGTTCCGATATTTATTGCATTTGGTGCAAAATACAGAGTCAACGAACTTGACGACGAGGGAAAGGTTCAGAGAAAGGCTTATTCTGATATGACATTTGTTCTTGACGAGAGAATCTGCGACGGATACTATTTTGCAAGTTCTTTAAAACTTTTCAAGAAATGTTTCAAAAATCCGTCAGTTCTTGAAACTCCGCCCGAAACAGTTGCACAGGATATAAAATAAAAGATAAAAAAACCGCCTTATCAGGCGGGTTTCTTTTTTATTATTTTTCTTCAACAAATTCAAAGCGTTTAACAATCTTTCCGTTGTGCTCAACGGTTTCATTCCACATTTCAATCGGTCTTACCCAAAGCTGCTTCTCACCGTAAAGAGCTCTGTAAAGCACCATTTTTTCAAGTGTTTCAGAATGTGTTACAACATCGCAAAGTTCATACAAATTACCTTTGAAGTGTCTGTATATTCCCTTTTTCAAATCCATATTATCTTCTCCTTCTTCCTCTGTAGCGTCTTTTTCTTTCAAAATATACGCAAAGTCCAAAGTATGCGCAGAGAAGAACTATCGTACATATTGCAAATACTCTGAACCAGGTTCCCGATACAAAACTTTCTATTCTGCTGAAAAAGTAGAGTACATTACTTCTGTCAACGCTTGTACCTGCAACAAGTTTTGTCCTGCCAATTACTGCCTCGTCCTTATATCTTACAACTATTTCGCCCAGCTCATCACCCTTATACACAGGTGCCGTTGCCTTTTGTTTGAAAAGGCGCTTTTCAACTGTTATATCCTTATCATACACAAGTCCCTCGGGCAAAAGCATCTGAACATCTTCTTTTGGAAAGAGCGTTACATAATCTGTATCCGATGCAAGTCTTACGGGAATTTCACAAACAGCACCCGTGCTGCTTTGTGCGGTCTTTAGTGCAAAATTTTCAAAGCAGAAATCAAAGATATTTATTATATCCTTGCAGGCATAGTTTACATCATTTATTTCTTCAGAGCCAAGAACCACACAAAGATACGAAAGGTTATTCTTATCTGTTCCGACGCTGACGGCACAGTGTCCGCCCTCGGGCGTGCTTCCAAGGCTCATTCCTCGTGCCCCCGGATAATAATAGTCCTGCGAGCGTATTCTTGATATAAGGTGATTTCTGTTAATTAAAGTTCTTATCTGGTCTGTTTTGTTTGTTTTTTCGACTGTATAACGAAGAGTATTTGTCATTTCAAAAAGCTCGCTTGTATAATACACTTCTCTTGCGATTATTGCCATATCCCTTGCAGTTGTATATGTACCCGATGTGTGAAAGCCAGTCACATTTTCAAAATGAGTATCATTTGCGCCGATTTCTTTTGCTTTCTTATTCATAAGGTCGCAAAATTCCTGCTCTGTTTCGCAAACATAATCGCTCAGCGCCATTGCCGCATCATTTGCGCCCACCACAAGAACTCCGAGAAGAAGCTCTTTTACTGTCAGAACCTCGCCCTCTTTAAGAGCCATATTAGAGCCTGATGCCTCTCTTTGCGCTCTTTTTGATACAATTACTTTTTCTGACAAATCATCTACATTTTCATATACCACAAGTGCCGTCATAAGTTTTACACACGATGCAGGATAAGACTTCTCGTCTGCATTCTTTTCAAAAACAACCGCACCCGTATCAAGATTCAAAACATACGCATTCTTTGCCTTGATTTCAGGTTTTGCATCAAGTTTTGCATATTCCGCAAGGCTTTTTGAATCAAATTTATATTCGTCCTTTATTTCAACGCTCTCAATGGCAAAAGTGCTCACAGAAAGGGTCAAAAGTGCCAAAAACAGACACAGAATTTTATTGAATTGTTTCATTGTCCCTCTCCTTAAAGTATTTTTTTGCCTCTCGGGCATTTTGAAAAATTGTATTTTTAAGTTCTTCAAGCGACGGGAATTTCTTCTCGTCTCTTATTTTTTTATAAAGATTTACTCTTATCTCTTTTCCGTATATATCAAGATCAAAATCAAAAATATATGTTTCGCTGACTACACTCTTTTTGTCTTCGTCAATAGTCGGCTTTATACCGATATTTGTAATCGCACTGAAAACTTTGCCGTCAAAGACAACTTTTGACGCGTATACACCGAATTTAATGTCGGGTTTTGTGTCGGGAATTTTTACATTTACTGTCGGGAAACCCAGCGTATGCCCGATGCTGTTTCCGTGGACGACCTCACCCGAAAAGCCAAAAGGATATCCGAGATATTTGTTTGCGTTTTGAATATCTCCCTCATTTAAAAGGTTTCTGATTCTTGTCGAACTTACAAAATCGCCGTCAAGAGTCAAAAGAGGAACAACCTTTGCCTCTTTTGAAAGTTTTTTCATATACATACAAAGGTCGTCGCTTTTGCCTTGTGCGCCTTTTCCAAATGTAAAATTATCACCGCAAAAACAAATTTCACAAGAAAAATTTTTGCATATATATTCGCAAAAATCTTTCGGTTCCATTGATTTTATATTTTCAAAGTTTTCAAAGTAAACAAAGTCCGCACCGCACTTTTCAAAAAGACTTATTTTTTCGTCTTTTGTGCAAAGAAGGTTTGTATTGTATTTTGTATTTACATCAAAAGTAAAAATACCAAAATCAATTCCCCTTGAAACCGCTTGCTTTTTTGCCGCAGACAAAAGATGGCGGTGCCCGAGGTGAACTCCGTCAAAATTTCCGAGTGCCAGAACACAGGGCTTTTTGATATTTATTTTTTGATTTGCTTCAAAAACCTTCATTCTGTCACCTCCAAAAAAATTCACTCACAGTCTGCAAGCCTTTTTAGTGTACCATAAATATATATTAAAGTCAACAAATTAACATTTGGCATTTTGAACAAAAAAACAATGTCCCCGCAAACTCGGGGACATTTGTTTTTATCAATTCTCTTCTATATGCCCTATATCAAGGTCATCAAAAAGTTTTATCATTGCTGCCTTTTTTTGCTGTGGCATATTTGTATTCATCGAAAGTTCCTTAAAAGCTCTTGCCGTATTCTTTCCAAGCAAGATTCTGCACCAGCGTCTTGCCTGGTAAAACGGATACAGATATGGTCTTTTTTCAAGTCCTTCATACAACTCTTTAAGTGTATCATACGGCATAAATATACGCTTTAATGTATAATATAGTTTTGATTTATCTCCTGCGTGCTGACTCGCCACCTTGTTTTCAAGAAGTCCGTAAACACCTGCACTTAAAAGGAAATTTTCCATATCAAGAGTAATTTGTGTGTGTTGTTTTCCACCAAACCAAACTTCTGACAAGTCAAAACATTTATCTGCAAATTCTTCAAGGTGTGCCTCTTTTAGAAGTTTTTTTAGAATTTCGCTATCGTACTGCGTATTTTTATCAACAAGGAAAATATCAAGAAATGGTTTTACACCGCAGCCGCCATTCTTAAAATGATATGCCGCATGGGCAATAAGGTGAAACATCATATACTCATTTGTCAGTATGTATTCACTTGTTTCATCTCCGACCTTCTGAGCGTAGTCCCAGACTCTTTCGAGCACCTTATCCATTGAATGTATATGCTCAAGAATATTGAAATGCAGTTCAATATGCACTTTGCTCTTTGAAAACAGCGACACATTATGAAATGAGCGCACTCTATCGGTCGTGTATCCCAAATTTTCGCAGAGTACATCGACGGCCTTATCAAGATCTTCATCCCTTACAAGCACATCAATATCGCAGCTTGTCCTCATATAAGGCTTTTTATAATACTTTCTTACTTTCGAGCCTTTGAGAAGAATATAAGGAACATTCTCTTTATCGAATATTTGGCAGATTTTACTAAGCTCGTGTCTTATATTTTCATATCTCATAAGAGATACGATGCTCTGCTTTTTGAAGTTTTGAAAAACCTCATTTTCTTTTGGTATATCAAGTTCTTCAAGAGAGTTTGCAATAATTGGCGTTACATCGTGAAATTTAGAAAGATTATAAAGTTTTGGAAGTTTCTCTACAACCTCGCTTATTTCAATTTCAGGCATTTTCTCGCCCGCAATCTGACTTTTCAAAAGGCTAAAGAAAAGTTCTTGAACTTTCATCAGGCATTCTCCTTCGAAATTTTACGATACTTTGTAAGTTTCACAATTGCAAAGACTATGAAAAATGCAACCATTCCGGCGACAAAGTCCAAAAGAACATCTTTGACACTTCCGCTTCTTAAATAAAATGTCTGCAAATATTCATCTGCGAGTGCAACACCTATAACATAAAGAATCGGTATTGTTATATATATTCTGCCTTTTTTAGCATAGATGCAAAGGAAAACTCCGCACACTGCAGCGCCAAGTAAAGCATACTCTATTGCATGTGCCGCTTTTCTGACAATCTTATTGAGTTTTTCTTCAAATGTCAAAGTAACCTTCGTTTCATCCGGAGGTGTTTCCTCTGGCAAATTTTCATTTTGCGTCGCATTATCCGGGTTTTCCTCAACAGTATTATCGGTGACCGAAACAGGTGTTTCACTTTCCTCAAAGGTCTGACTGTCTGCAGGCACAAAGCTTTGCAGTTTTTGAACTATACTTTCGCTTCTCAAATTTGATTCATACGGCATTTGCATTGCATTATAAAATATAAATGCAGTAAAACACACAGTCAAAACACAAGATACACAAAGCCACGCCTTTGTTTTCTTCACTATTCAACCACCTCAAAAAATGTATCGGGTTTATCTTTATCAAAAAGTTCATTTGCCCACATAACAGTTACCAAATCCTGTGTATCCGACAAGTTAATTATATTATGAGTGTATCCGGGAAGCATATGCACTGCCTCAATTTTATCACCGGAAACCTCAAAGTTAAGAACCTCATCCGAACCTATTTTTCTCATCTGGATAAGTCCCTTTCCCGAAACTACGATAAAGAACTCCCATTTGGTATTATGCCAATGCTGTCCCTTTGTTATTCCGGGTTTTGAAATATTTACCGAAAACTGACCGCATTTTTCAGAGCGAAGCATCTCGGTAAACGAGCCTCTGTCGTCAACATTCATCTTTAAGGGAAATGCAATCTTTTCCTTTGGCAAGTATGACAAATATGTAGAATACAGTTTCTTAGCAAAAGAATTATTGGGAATCTCGGGCATTAAAAGTGTTTCGGGAACATTCTTAAAGCTTTCAAGAAGTTTTACGATTTCGCCGAGAGTCACCTTATGAGTTACGGGTGCTGCGCAGAATTTTCCGTTTTCACAAAGAACTGTGTCAATTCCGTCAAATTCGCATCTATGCTCTTTGCCCTGCAAAGCGTCAATCATTTCATCGACTAAATCGTCAATATACAAAAGTTCGAGCATTACGCTTTCATCATTTACAGTTATCGGCAAATCACACGCGATATTATTACAGAAAGTTGCAACTGCACTATTATAATTAGGTCTGCACCATTTACCAAACAGATTTGGGAATCTGTAAACAAGCACTTTTGCGCCCGTTCTCTGACCATACTCAAAGAATACATCCTCCCCTGCTTTTTTGCTCTTTCCATACTCACCCTCGGCGTATCTACCAACAAGAGTTGCCTGGATTGAGCTTGAAAGCATTACGGGACACTTATTATTATATTTTTCAAGTGTTTCAAGAAGAGTCGATGCAAAGCCGAAATTACCCTGCATAAATTCTTCCTGTGTCTGCGGTCTGTTGACTCCCGCCATATTAAAAACAAAGTCCGCTTTTTCACAGAAAGTTTCAAGTTGTTCTTTAGTATTTTCTACATCGTAGCAAAAAATTTCATCAATGCAAAGACCGGGAAAGCGTCTGTCTTTCCCGTTCTTTATATTAAGTAGTGCCTGAGTTAAATTTTTTCCTACAAATCCGGATGCTCCGGTTATAAGAATATTCATTTTTTTACCTCAATACTTTATATTCATTTTATCAAGTTCTTCTCTTATATATGAAAGTGTAAGAAGCTTTGCCTTAACACCTTCAACATCAAGAAGTTCTGTGTTATGAGAATTAAACTCTGTGAGAGTATTTCTCTGCGTATCTCCATCCTTGAAATACTTATCATAGTTAAGACCGCGCTTATCGCAGGGCACTCTGTAAAAGTCACCCATATCAACTGCATTTGCACATTCTTCGTTTGTGAGAAGTGTTTCATACATCTTTTCGCCGTGTCTGATACCAATAACCTTGATGTTATTCTTGTCACCGCCAAAGAGTTCGCAAACTGCCTCTGCCTGTGTCTTTATTGTACATGCAGGCGCCTTCTGAACAAGGATATCACCGCTTACACCGTTTTCAAATGCAAACAGAACAAGGTCAACAGCCTCATCAAGAGACATTATAAATCTTGTCATTGTTTCGTCTGTTATTGTGATAGGCTGACCTGCCTTAATCTGTTCAATCCAGAGCGGAATAACAGAGCCTCTTGAGCACATAACATTTCCGTATCTTGTGCAGCAAATCTTTGTCTTTTTAGGGTCAACTGTTCTTGACTTTGCAACGATAACCTTTTCCATCATCGCCTTACTTGTACCCATTGCGTTAACAGGGTATGCTGCCTTATCTGTTGAAAGGCAAACAACATTTGAAACACCTGCTTCAATTGCCGCAGTAAGTACATTTTCTGTACCGATTACATTAGTTTTAACCGCTTCAATAGGGAAAAATTCGCAAGACGGAACCTGCTTTAATGCTGCTGCATGGAATATGTAATCAACGCCGTGCATTGCATTTTTAACGCTTGCCAAGTCTCTAACATCACCGATGTAAAAACTGATTTTTTCTGCCACTTCGGGCATCTTTGCCTGAAATTCGTGACGCATATCGTCCTGCTTTTTTTCGTCTCTTGAAAGTATTCTGATTTCGCCGATATCAGTCTTTAAAAAGCGATTGAGTACCGCATTTCCGAAAGAACCTGTTCCGCCTGTAATAAGTAAAGTTTTGTTTTTAAACAAGGACATTTTTTTAATTCTCCTTTGATTTTATTATATATTTGGGGTATAAATTACTTTGTTATTTCTTCTTTTTCCTGTTCAGAAACGCTCTGCTGATTATTTTCCGCATCCAGAGTTCCCGTTCCGCCTTCAACAACTCCATCGGACTTCAAAACCGAAAGTATTGTTCCGAAAAAGCACTTTATATCCATTGAGAAGCCTTTGAATTTGCCTGCATTTAATTTTTCAACATATTCGCCGTCGAGTTTTGCCTTAACGGGAATTTCAAGTTCGTCTCTTCCGTTTATCTGCGCCCAGCCGGTAAGTCCCGGTCTTACATCGTTCGCACCGTACTTATCTCTCTCTGCAATCAAATCATCCTGATTCCAAAGTGCAGGTCTTGGGCCAATAATACTCATCTTTCCTGTAAAGATGTTATATATCTGCGGAAGTTCGTCAAGGCTTGTCTTTCTTAAAATCCCACCGATTTTGCTTATGTACTGCTGCGGGTTTTCAAGAAGATGTGTCGGAACATCGGGCGTTGAAACCTTCATACTTCTGAACTTATAAAGCCAGAAAAGCTTCTTTCCCTTTCCTACTCTCTGTTGCTTAAAAATTACAGGACCGGGATCATCAATTTTAATTGCAATTGCAATGATAAGCATTGGAATTGCAAGAATTACAATTCCTAAAAATGACAACACAAGGTCAATAAGTCTTTTAAAGAAATTCTTATACATAAATTCCCTCTCAAATGTTTTTATATTTGTACCTGACCGCTTTTCACCTTTGTAAATTCCGGAACAGTAACATATCCCGAAACAGTTGCATTACAGTCAATATGCGAACATTTTTCACACACTGCAAGGTGATTTACCACCGCACCTGCACTTATTATACAGCCCGTATTTATTATACAGCCCGTATGAATAGTTGCCATCGGCTCTATAATACAACCTTTTGAAATTTCGGCGCTTTTTGAAACATATGCTCTGTCTGAAACAATCGAAACTATTTCAAGGCTTGTATCTTTCTCAATTCTTTCAAGATATTCCCCTCTCACTTTTCCGTTTCCAATTGCAACAACTACATATTTATACTCATTCGAATATTTTTCAATTTCCGAAAAAGTACAAAGCACGCTCTGTCCGTCAGGAGCGGTTTTTGCCATATCATCAACGAACGCTATTTTGTCAAAGTTGCCAAGACTTTCTGCGATTTCTTTTGTCAAAACACCGTAAATTCCGGCACCGACAATCAAAAGTCCGCCCTTCATTTAGAACTTTCTCCAAACCATTTTATTTACAACGCCTGTATACGACTGGATAAGTTTTACAACCTTTGTTGAAACATTTTCTTCAACATATGTGGGAACAGGTATTCCGTGGTCGCCGTTCTCGTTCATTTTAACTGCGGTATCAACTGCCTGAACAAGTGAATTTTCATCAATTCCGGCAAGAACAAAACAAGCCTTATCAAGTGCCTCGGGGCGCTCTGTTGAAGTTCTTATACATACTGCGGGGAAAGGATTTCCAACGCTTGTAAAGAAGCTTGATTCCTCAGGCAAAGTTCCGCTGTCGGAAATCACCGCAAAAGCGTTCATCTGAAGATTATTATAATCGTGGAAACCAAGAGGAGTATTCTGAATAACTCTCTTATCAAGTTTAAATCCCGTCTCGTCTATTCTCTTCTTACTTCTGGGATGGCAGGAATAGAGGATTGGCATATCATACATCTGCGCTATCTTATTTATTGCATTGAAGAGTGAAAGGAAATTCTTTTCTGTATCAATGTTTTCTTCTCTGTGTGCCGACAAAAGTATGTACTTTTTCTTTTCAAGACCGAGTCTCTTTAAAACATCGCTCTTTTTGATATCCTCTAAATTCTCGTGAAGAACTTCCGCCATGGGAGAGCCTGTTACATATGTTCTTTCCTTGGGAAGTCCGCATTCGTGAAGATATCTTCTTGCGTGCTCGGAATAAGCAAGGTTTACATCGGAAATTATATCAACAATTCTTCTGTTTGTTTCCTCAGGCAGACATTCGTCCTTACATCTGTTACCCGCTTCCATATGGAAAATCGGAATATGAAGTCTTTTTGCCGCAATTGCGGAAAGACAGGAATTTGTATCACCGAGAATTAAAAGTGCATCGGGCTTTGTTTCATTCATAAGTTTATACGAGCAGTTAATAATATTACCAACAGTTGCGCCAAGGTCATCACCAACAGCGTCCATATAAACTTCCGGGTCCTCAAGTTTCAAGTCCTTGAAGAACACCTGATTTAAGTTATAATCATAGTTCTGTCCGGTATGTGCAAGAATGCAGTCAAAATACTTTCTGCACTTATTGATAACAGCCGCAAGTCTTATAATTTCAGGTCTTGTTCCGACGATAATAAGAAGCTTGAGTCTGCCGTCGTTTTTGAATTTAACATCTGAATAATCGAGTCTAATATCCATTTTTATTCTCCTAAAGTTTATATGTTCTGTTTTCTATTACCTGTCCAAGTCG
>JAZSLO010000032.1:0-5337 GCA_045535415.1 Eubacteriales bacterium | reverse complement strand
GCTTTGCGTCTTTGCAACATAGTCAAATTCAAGCGTTTTTCCCTCAACCGCATAAGAGAGTGCCATACAATCGCCCTTTGTAAACTGTCTTATTACAGATTTATTTCCCCAGAAGTCACAATCTTCCGCAAAAACCCTACCCGACAGCAAAATCACAATTTTACTCACTTTTGTGCCTGATGAAAAAACAGTTTCGCCTGCAGGAAAGTTTTTGACTTTTCCCTGAAATTTTGTCACAATTTCGCGGCACTCATTTTCAGAAAATCCTGAAAACAGACTGCTTTCACAAAGTATTTTATAAATATCCTGCAAGAGAAACCCTCCTTTTCAAAAGTGGTATTTGACACATTTATTATATTCTCAAAAAACTTAAAAGTCAAGGAATACTAACAAAAAAACTCCGCTTTTGCGGAGTTTTTTTACATTATATAATTTATGCTTTTTTACTTTGCTTATTATACAGAACCGACGCAAGTACTACTGCGAAAAATCCTGCAACAATTTTTCCAACAACTACGGGAAGAATATAATTTTCATTAAATGAAAGAGTAAATGCAAGGTGGCTTCCGAGAGTAAATGCCGCCGACACGCAAAAAGCAGAACAAAGAACTACACCTTTATCATTCATTTTATTCATCGTAGCAAAAGTTGTTGAACTTGTAACAACACCCGAGAGAAGTCCCAGAACCGATGTTTCACAAAGTCCGGTCTTTTCACCTATTGCCTTTAAGGGCTTTGTCAGAAGCATTGAAACAACTTTCATAAGCGGAAAAGCCCCCGACAAGACAATTGCTGCATTTACGCATATAAGTGCACCCTCTTCAAGTGTTGCGATTCCCTTTACTACCTCATAACCTGTCAGGAATTTTACAATTCCTATAATCAAGCCAAAATAAATAATCACCTTAACAAAAACGCCAAATATTTTAAACACCTTTATACAAGCATTCGGTACAAACAAAAGGGCAAGTGCAATAATTACAGAAAACAAAATAAGCGGCAAAAGGTTTATAACAAGGCTTGTCATCGGCATTTTTGCAACTATTCCGCCTACAAAGCAGCCTATCGGTATTGTTACTATTCCACAAAGAATTCCGAAAAACAAATTTGAATGCTTTGACTTTTCAACAAGTCCAAGTGCAAACGGAATTGTAAAAGATATTGTGCAGCCCATCATCGACGATACTACAAGTGCCATAAACATACCCACTTGAACATCCTTTGCCATTTCAACAGACAAAGGCGCACCGCCCATATCATTTGCAAGAAGTGACGCCGGAATTACCGACGGGTCTATATGGAAAACCTCATTTACAAACTTTGAAAGAGGCTGAGCAACATCCGCAATAGCGGGGGCTATTACAATCATACCTATCATTGAAAGTGCCATAATTCCAAGTAGATTAAAGGCTTTTTCAAATTCTTCGCCAAGTCCAAGCTTATTTCCAAATATACAGTCAATTGCACCAATTGTTCCAAAGATTATTACTATAATTGTTATAATATTCATTTTCATTTAACCTCATATTCTTACAGGAACAAAACCATCTTTTGTCAAAATGTATTTTTCATTATATCCGTTAGCTTTCAAAAGTTGGTCCGACTCTTTAAAATAGAAGTCAAGGTACTTTTTATCGTGGCAATCCGATGTCACAACAACGCCAAAGCCAAGTTCTTTCATAAACTTTAAAATTTCACGAATTGGATACGGAACATTCTTATACCCTCTTGAAATACAGCCTGTATTGAGTTCAAAATAAGGAATTTTTCCCGAGAGCGTCTTTGCACATTCATATGCAAGCGACAAGTATTCCTTTGACGATTCATCAAAGAAGTATGCGTTTTGCGTATGCTTTGCAATAATATCAAAATGTCCTATTATATCAAAATTTCCGTATTCATATAGGTGCGAAAGTTCTTCATAATACCTTTTTGCAAATAAGAGTCCGTCACCGCCAAAATACTTATTTTTAATATCAGTCATTTCTTTTGATGTTCTGTCAAAGGCAATATACTCATTCCCTATTTTAAAATAGTGCATGGAACCTATAAGATAATCAAAGCCCTTCATATCGGGTGATGAATACATATCAACTTCAAGTCCCAAAAATATATCTATTTTGTCCTTATATTTTTCTTTGAGTCTTAAAATCTCATTCTTATATTTTTCGTGCTCCTGACCTCTCATATAATCATATGGCGAATAGGACATAGCACTATGCTCGGAAAATCCGACAGAAAAGGAACCTTTATTTATTGCTTCAAGCACCATTTCTTCGGGAGTATCTTTCCCGTCGCTGAAGGTTGTATGTGTATGTAAATTCTGCAATGTATTCATTTGTATCCTCTTATTTATCAAAATCAACGCCTATCATATAGCTGTTTGCTTTTGGTAGCATATCGGAAAGTGTACAGAAAAATACTTTCACATAATATATTGTTCCGTGAGGTATATTTTCGATTTCAAATTCGGTGGCATCTTCGCCTTCGGGAATCTGCACGGTCTTAAGTGTTACAAACTTTGAGCCTTCATACAAAGCAACAACAACGCTTTTTGTGTCGCCCACAAGGTCAAGTTTCAGTTTGCCCGTAACCTTACCTTCCGAAACTTTTGCACTTTCAATTTTACCTGCAACAGTTGCATTATAATGAATTTTTATAGTGTCAAGAATTTCATTTCCCCAGTCTGCAACTTCAATTGCATCCCACTGGGCTTTAGTTCCGAGATAATATATATCAGTAAGTTCTTCACAGCCGTAAAATTCACTGTAACCAAAAGATGTAATACTTGCCGTAAGCACCACATATTTAAGGTTTGTGCAATATCCCAAAGTGTTTCCGTCAAAATATTCAACCTTTGAGGGTATCTTTATGGATGTAATGTTTGCACAGCCGTTAAACGCACCATTCATTATCTCGGTTACTGTATCGGGGATAATTATTTCTGTAAGTTTTTCGCATCCTGCAAGTGCACTGTAACCGATATATGTAACACCGCTTGGGATTTCAATTTTCTCAAGGCTCTTGCAATTATAAAGTATTCCGTTAGGCAAAGTTGTCATCTGAGTTGGAATACATATGCTCTTGATTTTTTCACAACCCGAAAAAGCGTAGCTTTCTATATTTTCGCAGGTTGTTGGTATTTCAATTTCTTCAAGATTTGAACAGTATTCAAATGCACTGTATCCAACACTCTTAAGGTTTGAAGAAAACTTTACGCTTTCAAGATTTGAGCAATAATAAAATGTTTCACTCGGGATATCTACTACACTTTCGGGAAGAGCGGCACTTTTAAGAGAGCTGCAATAGGTAAACACGCCCATTCCCAAAGTTTTAACTGTACTCGGAAATTCAATATTTTCAAGATTTTCTGCATACATAAACGCATAGTCCTGAACCGCTTCAACGCCCTCGGGAACTATAAAGCTCTTATCTGTTCTCGCGCAAGGATAATATAAAAGTGTCTTTTTATCCTTTGAATAAAGCACTCCGTCAATAGTTGTAAAATACGGGTTTTCAGCTGAAATGACTACCTCTGCAAGATTGTTGGAATACTGAAAACTGGTTCCCGAAAGGTTTGTAACGCCCTTTCCGATAACTACTTTTTCAAGATATCTCATACCGCTGAACAACTCTTCAGAAACATAAATTGTACTGTCAGGAATTACAAGTTCAGTTATAAGATCGCATCCGCCAAAAGCATTTCCGAGTGTCTTTAATGTTTCCGGAAGAACAACTCCCGAAAGTTTTGAGCACGACCTGAATGCAGAATCCTGAATTTCAACAAGACAGTCATTGAAAACAACTGTTTCAAGATTATAACATAGGTTAAATGCACCCTCTTCAATAACCTTTACATTTTTGCCGAGTGTTACTTTTCTGAGCGCAATAAAATCCGAAAATGCCCATTCGTTTATTGTTTCAAATGAATCAGGGAAAGTGACAGAGGTTATTGATCTTGAACCCGAGTTAAGTTTTATGCTTGTAACAGGATATGAGTCGGCATACTGCGGAATTACAATGTCGTGTATCGGTATTCCGTTTTTATCTGTCTGCCATTTATATATACCCGTAAGCTGTGCCTTTCCGTTTGTCACTTTATAATAATATAAAAATTCCCATTTTGCATAGAAAGTTATATCGTCGCTGAATTTAAATGAACTTCCAACAGGATTTGTACATGCCGCATCATAGTACCAGCCTAAAAAATTATAGCCGTGTCTGAACATTTCAGGTTCATACCAGTTTTCAAGAAGTCTGTCATATACATATGACACATCCTCCATATCCGGACAGTTTGCATCAAATGTAATATTTATATATCTTTTAATCCATTTCGCATACAAAACAAGATTTTCATTTACAACATAGTCACTTGTAACAGGATTTCCTGTACATTCTTTGTTGAAGTACCAGCCTTGAAAAATATATCCTTCCCTCTCCATAATGGGCGCCTTAATTGTGCCCGAGGCATACCAGTTGACAACAGTTTCCATTCCCTCGCAATTCGGGTCGAATGCTACAACATAGGTTTCTCCGCCCGAGGAAGATCCGGAAGACAAAGAATTTCTCATATCATATGTAAACTGCGCCCACTCATCCATCTTTGTAATCCAGGTTTCCCAGTTTTCAACTCCCGGGATAAGAAGTGATGCGTAAGCCATAAAGTTTGAATCTCTTAAAATTGTAATATTCGCACTCATTGCAAGTTCATATGCACCGGGAGTGCTCTTTAAATTAACACACGACAGCGCTGCATCAAAATATCTGTAAAGGCTTGTGACATTCTGACCGTACGCGTATGTTAAAGTACTTGCGATAAGTTTTACTTCGTCAAGATACTTTGTGGGATTTTCAACAGGGTCTTCAAGTCCGTCGACTATCGGAAGAATATCCTCTGTTCCGCACAGGGTAAGAACACTTGTTGCCACAGTGTCTTTGAAAATACCTTTAACAAGAGCACACGACTCTTCTTTGAGAGCGTCGTTGAAATACTTAATCATATAATCTCTCGAATTATTTATCGCAATTCCTGCCTTTGAGAGAGTATAGTCAATTCTCGCATCCACAAAGGATAAAAATGCCGCCTTTGTTGCAAGTTCTACTGTAGGATTGCCCCTTAAATTTCCGACAAGCAGATTATAAAAAGCGTCATTCTGAAGATGCGAATCCGTTACAACATCAGCATTTGCGTTATATACAAAGCAAATAAAATACTTTGCATCCTTTGCCGAAAGATATGAACTTTGCGCCTTTACATCAGTATTGCAAAAAGCAAATGTACATACCAAAAGTGCAAGGCAGATGATTGTGTTAAAGAAGTCGGAGGCCAAGCGG
>JAZSLO010000058.1:0-1581 GCA_045535415.1 Eubacteriales bacterium | reverse complement strand
GGTCCTTTCTGCTTAAATTCAAAAGAAAATCATCCAAACTCACCTTTGCCTTGCTTTGCGGAGTTTTTGAAAAATAAATCAGAGTTACTTGTATTTTCTTCTATGATGAAATATATTTAAAAAGGTCACGGGTGGTGCCATTTTGATATGCACCCAAAAAGTTGGACACAACCCAAGGAGTGCATAAATTATGTCAAAAGAAGTCTCAATCCACCGATCATACAGCGCAAAATTCAAATTGAGAGTTATATTAGATGTATTAAATAATGGCTTAGCAATCCATGAAGTCGTTAGAAAATACTGGAATGTAACTTCCCGTGCAGATATAGATCGTTATCGCAAGACAGTACGTACTTGGAAATGCATCTATGAACAAAAAGGAGCAAGTGGATTCGTGAAAGATTCAACTCTCAAAAAGGCAGCAGCTTTATCACCCTCTACTGAAGCTGCCGTGGACACACAATCTGCTGCCAATGATCTGGCAGCACTTCGTGCGGAAAATGAATACCTGCGTATGGAGAATATGTACTTAAAAAAATTAAGAGCCTTGATTCTGAAAAAAGAGCAAGAAAAAGCTGCCAGGCGGAAATCATCACAGAATTAAGGCAAGAGTTTCCTTTGGACAAATTGCTTGCTCTTTGCAAGATGTCCCGTAGTACATATTATTATCAACTCAAACGTGTGTCGCGTCCTGATAAATATAGTGATATCAAGGAGTTAATAAAAACAATATTTGAACATCACAAGGGGCGTTACGGTTATCGCAGAGTACAAGTTGAGCTGAAGCAGTATGGTTGCACTATCAACCACAAAACAACTCAAAAATTGATGCAAGAACTTTCTTTGTATGGCAAGTGTAAAAAGGGTAAATATCGTTCGTACAATGGAGCTGTCGGAAAAATTGCGCCTAACATATTAAATCGGAAGTTTAAGGCAACACAACCATTAGAAAAATTGGTAACGGATGTTTCTGAGTTTAAGGTTTGTAACGAAAAGGTTTATTTGTCACCAGTAATGGATTTGTTTAATCGCGAAATCGTGGCTTATTCAATCAGTCTTCATCCTTCGTTCGCGCAGATAAAAGAGATGCTGAACAGATTGTTTGCCCAATTACCATCTACGGCTAAACCTCTGCTGCATTCAGATCAAGGGTGGCAATATCAAATGCAAGAGTATCAAACTATGCTGAAAGAGCACAATATTACTCAAAGTATGTCTCGCAAAGGGAATTGCTTTGATAACAGTGTTATGGAAAACTTTTTCGGGCGGTTAAAAACAGAGATGTATTTGGGCGAAACATTTTCTTCGGTAGAAGATTTTCGGCAAAAACTGGAAGAATATATTTGCTATTTCAACAATGAAAGAGTATCTTTAAGACTAAACGGAATGAGTCCGGTTGAATACCGAACCCATTTCATATAATTAATTCGTCCAATTTTTTGGGGTCACATCAGCTGCGCGGAAGATACAATACAGCAAAGAGTTATAAGTTTGTCCGCGCATCACTGGACTCTTTTGTATTGCTCAAAGAAGTTGTTTGAGAGAAAGCAAAATTTGTGAAAAAAGTTTTTTTATGATAAT
>JAZSLO010000001.1:0-7025 GCA_045535415.1 Eubacteriales bacterium | reverse complement strand
TGTAATTAAATGGCACGTATTGCAGGTGTTGACCTTCCCAGAGAGAAGATAGTTGAAATAGGACTCACTTATGTGTATGGTATCGGTTTAACAAGCTCAAAGAAAATACTTGCAAAGACAGGCATAAACCCTGACACAAGAGTTAAGGATCTTACAGAAGACGACGTTGCAAAACTTCGTGAAGTAATTGAACATGAGTATACAGTAGAAGGTGACCTTCGTAGAAACGTAGCACTCAATATCAAGCGTCTTATTGAAATAGATTCCTTTAGGGGTTCAAGACACCGCAAGGGACTTCCCGTACGCGGACAGAGAACAAAGACCAATGCAAGAACACGCAAAGGTCCGGCAAAGACAATTGCTAACAAGAAGAAGTAATCTGAGAAAGGAGTGACCCAAAGTTATGGCAACTACAAAGAAGACAGTAACTAAGAAGCGCCGCGAGCGCAAGAACATAGATAAGGGCGCAGCTCATATCCGTTCATCCTTCAACAATACAATAGTTACAATAACAGATGTAAACGGAAACGCAATCTCGTGGGCATCTGCCGGAGAAATGGGCTTCAAGGGCTCAAGAAAGTCAACTCCGTATGCGGCTCAGACAGCAGCAGAAACAGCAGCAAAGGCTGCAATGGAACACGGACTCAAGACAGTAGAGGTTTACGTTAAGGGACCTGGACAGGGCCGTGAATCTGCAATCAGAGCACTTCAGACAGCAGGACTTGAAATAGTATCCATCAAAGATGTAACACCTATCCCTCACAACGGATGCCGTCCTCCCAAGAGAAGACGCGTATAATTGTGGGAAAAACAGCAATAAATCAGAGAATTTGTTGCAGAATTTATTAAGGAGGATAAACAAATGGCTAAATATACAGGCCCGGCATGCAGACAGTGCCGCAGAGAAGGCGTAAAACTGTATGGTAAGGGCGATCGTTGCTTTACTGAAAAGTGTGCTCTTTCAAGACGTGCAGGAGCACCCGGACAGCACGGCACAGCACGCAAGAAGGTTGGCGAATACGGAAAGCAGCTTCGTGAAAAGCAGAAGACAAAGAGATACTACGGTATTCCCGAAAAGCAGTTCAGAACATACTTTGAAAAGGCTGACAAGAAAGAGGGTATGACAGGTGAAAACCTTCTCACTCTTATCGAACGCAGATTTGACAATGTAGTATTCAGAATGGGAATGGGAGAAAGCCGCAGAGACGCAAGACAGCTTGTTGTTCACGGACATTTCCTTGTAAACGGCAAGAAGGCAAATATACCTTCAATGATTTTGAAGCAGGGTGACGTTGTTTCTGTAAAGGAAACAAGCAAGTCTTCCCCCAAGTTCAAGTCACTTGTAGAAAACATTGACAACAGACAGGTTCCTGCATGGATTGAAGTTGATAAGGAAAACCTTACAGCAAAGGTTACAAGACTTCCTGTAAGAGAAGATATTGACTTTGAATTCCACGAACAGCTTATCGTCGAGTTGTACTCCAAGTAATCCCTGAAGAAAAACAGTATTATTTGATTAAACTACTAAAAGGGAGGTTTTGGTAAATGATCGAAATAGAAAGACCGAATATAACCACAGTCGAACTTAAGTCAGACGGCTCATACGGAAAGTTCGTAATAGAGCCTCTTGAAAGAGGATACGGCACAACACTCGGAAATTCACTTCGCAGGGTTTTGTTAAGTTCACTTCCCGGCGTTGCTGCAACAAGCGTGAAAATCGATGGTGTGCTGCACGAAATCTCCATAATACCCGGTGTAAAAGAGGATGTTCCAGAAATCATTCTTAACATCAAAGCGGTAACAGCAAAGCTTTATACTGACGCTCCTAAGACAGTTATCATTGAGGCAACTCAGGAGGGCGAAGTAACAGCAGGTGACATCAAGTGCGATGCTGATATTGAGATTCTCAATAAGGACCAGCATATAGCATATATAGAGGATGGCGGTTCTCTTAAGATGGAAATCACTTTTGAGCACGGCAGAGGATATGTATCGGGAGAAAAGAATAAACTCAATCTCCAGAATGCCCCTATCGGACTTATAAGTGTAGACTCTATATACACTCCCGTATATAATGTAAATTATAAGGTTGAGAATACAAGAGTCGGAAATGTCACAGACTTTGACAAGTTAACGCTTGAGGTATTAACAGATGGAACAATATCTGCGAAGGAAGCAATATCTCTTGCTGCCAAGATTCTCAATGAGCATCTCAGTCTGTTTATAGACTTGTCAGATGATGCCAAGAAGGCTGAAATAATGGTAGACCGCCAGGAAACCATAAAAGAAAAAGTATTAGAGATGACTATTGAGGAGCTTGACATGTCAGTGCGTTCATTCAACTGTTTGAAGCGCGCAGGCATAGACACGGTTGAAGATCTCGTTAACAGAACAGAGGAAGACATGATCAAGGTAAGAAACCTTGGAAGAAAGTCGCTTGAAGAAGTTATTCAGAAGCTTCACTCACTCGGCTTGTCCCTCAAAAAAGAAGAAGACTGATAAGGCTTGATAAGTCAAGCGGTTATTTTACTACTCTAAGAAGGAGGACATAACAATGCCCGGAACAAGAAAACTTGGACGAACAACTGACATAAGAATGTCAATGCTCAGAGGCCTTGTAACATTTTTGCTTGAAAACGGCAGACTTGAAACAACAGTATACAGAGCAAAAGAAGTTCGTTCACTTGCAGATAAAATGATTACACTTGGCAAGAAGAACACTCTTGCTTCAAAAAGACAGGCACTTTCTTTCATAACAAAAGAGGAAGTTGTAGTTAAGCTCTTTAACGAAATCGCTCCCTCCTATGCTGACAGAAACGGTGGATACACCAGAGTTCTTAAGATAGGACCCAGACGCGGTGACGGCGCAGAGATGGCTATTATCGAGCTTGTAAAGTAATCTTAAAGATTAAAAATGAGAGCAAGGCGTTTGCCTTGCTCTTTTTTTGTGCGGAAGTTTTTTGTTTTGTCAAACTTTTCAAAAGTTTGCGGTTTCCAAAGGCGGCGCCTTGGTCGCAGTCAGCAGACTGCGAAATCCCTTGCCTTCCAAAAGCGCAGGAAAGGGTGAATTTTTTGCCTTGTGGCAAAAAAGAGGGAAAACCCTCGCCCGGGGGTTTTCCTTGTTAAACATTTTGTTTATTTGTAGCGTTGTGCTTTGAGCTGACACCACAATTCTACATAAGTCTGTCTAAAAATTGGCTGTTTGATTATTGTTGGGAAAAATTGTAAATAATACTTTTTAAACGAAAATGCACATTGTTGTATAAGATTTATAAATGCCGTGTAAATTCATTTTTAAACTGATTGACAAATACTCAATATGTACTATAATTGTATTGATATGGTAAGATTTTGGAAAATTTATATAAAAAAGAGGATAGTATGAAAATTAACTTTGATAAAAAAAGGGCACATATGTTTTTATCGGTGCTGATAATGTCTTTAATACTTTGTGTGTTCAGAATAATACTTCTTGTAAAATTTACACAGCAGGATACGGGATTTTATGTGCCAGGGACAAATTTGAATGTTTTCTTTGATGCTTTGGTCGTTTTATGCGTTGCGCTTTGCGGCTTTACAGCGTATGTTGAATCAAAGAGAGATTTTAATGTAAAACTGGGCTCTGATTCAAATCCAATGGTGTTCTTTTCGTCACTGTGTGCATTTATGTTTATAACAGTTTTCGCAGTAGGCGCATATACAGTTGTTACAAAAAAGAATACGGACATCTTCTTTTTGATTGAAATTTTGCTTTGTCTTGCTTGTTTTGTCAATTTCTTTTTAGTTTGCTCAAAAGAAAAAAGGGATAAGAGTGCAAAACATATGATTTTAACCCTTTTTGTGTGCCTTTTCTACGCGGTAAGAGTAATTGATACATTTATGGATGTGGGAACACAGATGAATACATCCCATAGAGCACTCTTGCTTTTGATGCTTTGCTCAATGATGCTGTTTTTTGTGACAGAGGCAGGATTTATTGCAGATGCCGATAAAGAAGACGGGCAGAATAAGGGACTCAAATTCAGATATGTGCTTTCAGGCGCACTTGCAGGCGTGTTTGTACTCGTAAGCGCGTTTCCGAGTGTTGTGCTTAACGCTTTTTGGGTATACAGTTCAGAATTTCTGATTATGGATTTGCTTGATGTTTGCGTCGGTATTTATGCATCGGCAAGATTTTATACGCTCTGTATTAAAGAATAATATTTTTGAAGAAAGAAGAGTCTTAAATGAGCAGTGAAAACATAAAAAAAGGCGGAATTTCTGTTGAAACACAAAATATTTTTCCCGTTATTAAAAAGTGGCTTTATTCGGATAAGGATATTTTCGTAAGAGAACTTGTTTCAAACGCAAATGACGCAATAACAAAGCATAAGCGCCTTGTTTCTTTAGGAGAAACACAGAGTAACGGTGAGGATTATAAGATAGAAGTATGTCTTGATACAGACCTTGGAACACTTACCTTTTGTGATAACGGACTTGGTATGAGTGAGGATGAAATTGATAAGTATATAAACCAGATTGCTCTCTCGGGTGCGCTCGATTTTATTGAAAAATACGAGGGTAAGTCAGAGGACGCAGGCAAAGGCATTATCGGTCATTTTGGTCTTGGATTTTACTCTGCATTTATGATTGCGGATAAGGTTGAAATTAAAACAAAATCGTATAGAGAAAATGAAAAGGCGGTTTTGTGGACAGGTCTTGATGACGGCTCTTTTGAAATGAGAGAGTGTGAAAAGTCCAAAAGAGGAACAGAAATTACTCTTTATATAAATGACGATGAAAAGGATTACGCAACAGAGTATAAGATAAGAGAAATTTTAGATAAATTCTGCTGTTTTATGCCCACGCCCATTTTCTATACAGTTCTTCCCGAAAAGAGCGAAAACGAAGAGGAAAAGCAGGAAATACAGCCTGTAAATGATGTAACACCTCTGTGGCTCAAGAAACCGTCAGAATGTACGGATGAAGAATATAAGGCATTTTACAGAAAACTGTTTCTTGACTTTAATGACCCTCTTTTCTGGGTGCATATAAGTGCGGATTATCCGCTTAATTTCAAGGGAATTTTGTATTTCCCCAAACTTTCAAATCAGTATAATTCGTATGAGGGACAGATAAAACTTTTCTATAATCAGGTGTTTGTTGCGGATAATATAAAGGAAGTTATACCTGAGTATATGTTTATGTTCAAGGGCGTTCTTGATTGTCCCGAGCTTCCTTTGAATGTTTCAAGAAGCTACCTTCAGGCAAACGGATATGTTTCAAAAATAAGCGCACATATAACTAAAAAAGTGACAGATAAGATTGTTTCAATGTTCACGCAAAACAGAGAAGAATTTGAAAAAATCTTTGACGATGTAAAACCCTTTATGGAATATGCAAGTATAAAGGATAATAAATTCTATTCAAAGGTGCAAAGTGCTTTCCTTTACAAGACAACAGACGGAAAGTATCTTACTCTTAAGGAATACTCTGAAAATGAAAATTTTGACGGAAATGTATACTATACTGACGATAAAGTAAGACAGTCAAAGTATGTTTCGATGTTTCAGAGTCAAAATGTACCTGTTGTACAGTTTGATATGCCGCTTGATGTTCAGTTCGTGTCGTTTGCGGAAACGCAAATGCCACAGGATGATGAAAAATTAAAGAGCGCAAAGTTTGTAAGAGTCGATTCGGGTGTATCCGATATCTTAAAGGATAAAGACGGGGAAAGATGTGAGGAAAAGGAAAATAAACTCACACAGTTTTTCAAGGAAACACTTGAAATGGGCGAGGAACTTAAGATTGCCGCCGAAAGCCTTAAGGATGACACAGTTCCTGCAGTTTTGAATTTAACCGAGCAGTCAAGAAGATTTGCCGATATGATGAAGGCATACGGACAAAATGTACAGGGCACGCCGACAGAGGAAACCCTTGTTCTCAATCTTTCAAACAGCCTTGTTAAAAAGACTCTTGACAAAATTGATGAGGATAAAGATTTTGCAAAGAAGCTTGCAAAGCATATTTATATGCTCTCACTTCTCTCACAAAGACAACTTTCCGAAGACGAACTTTCCAAGTTTATTGCTTCTTCGTCAGAACTTCTGTCAAGACTCTGATAAAAGAGAGGAAAATATATGAAAAAAATATTTTTTGCACTTGCTTTAGCAGTTTTTGGTGTGCTTGTTGTTTCCTGTACAAATGACAATTCACAGAGCCTTGTCGGAATGTGGGAAGAAACTGTATCCCACCAGATTGTGTCCTTTACGGCTGATGGATATTACTACGAGGGCGTGAATGAAAGCTTCACTGCAGATAAAACAAAATATAAGGCGACAGGCAAAACCATAACATACTATATTGAAAATCAGCCCGGAACAGAATTTTCTGTCGACTATGCTTTTGACAACAAAGGAAATCTTGTTATAAATGATGTTTTGACATATGAGAAAATAGAGGTCCCCGAAGAATATAAGGAAAATGTTCAGGAATGAAAGAAGTAATGTTGTATACAGACGGCGCGTGCAGCGGAAATCCGGGTCCCGGGGGCTGGGGTGCGGTGCTTGTCTATAAAAGTGTAAAAAAGGAAATGAGTGGGGGAGAAAAGTCCACCACCAATAATAAAATGGAACTTATGGCGGCAATAGAGGGCCTCTCTGCTCTCAAAGAGCCGTGTAAGGTTATACTTGTGTCTGACTCAAAGTATCTTGTCGACGGAATGACTAAAGGCTGGGCAAAAGGCTGGAAACAAAAAGGCTGGAGAAAATCAGACGGAAAGCCGGCACTTAATGTTGACCTTTGGGAAAAGCTTCTGGAACTTGATGAATATCATACGATAGAGTATGAATGGATAAAGGGCCACGCAGGACACGAATATAATGAACGCTGCGACGCGCTTGCGGTTGCTGCGTACTCAAAATACTTGTAATTGTTTTCCGTCGCTTTTACAAAAGCGACCGAGGACAAGGGCGAGAAGCCCTTGTCGACACCCGCAGGTGTCGAAACTCCTTGGCGTCAGAAAAGCGCAGGAAAGAGTGAATTTT
>JAZSLO010000116.1:0-4541 GCA_045535415.1 Eubacteriales bacterium | reverse complement strand
TTGGTGGGAGCGGGTGGATTCGGACCACCGAAGTCACTGACAACAGATTTACAGTCTGCCCCCTTTGGCCGCTCGGGAATTCCCCCATACATATAAAATTATAAATAAAAAGAGACCCTCAATACGCTATATCGCGTGTCGAGGCTCTCGACTGGAGCTGGTGAAGGGACTTGAACCCCCAACCTGCTGATTACAAATCAGCTGCTCTGCCAATTGAGCTACACCAGCATACCTTTGTCCTGCGACGTTTGATATTATAACATCACAAATTTCATTTGTCAATACTTTTTTTCATTTTTTCTTTTCTTTTTTTATTCATTGACACTTTTTGATAAATTATACCCTCCAAAATTTTGATTTTGTCACAAACATTACAAAAAATAAATATAATAAAGCAAATAATATTATTTAGGATGATGCTTTTATGGAGTCAACTTTCCCAAGATACCCCATTATAAAACCCTTTGGCAGACCTTTTATTCATTCGGAGCTTGAAAACACCGGGGGTTCTTTAAACTATCTTTCCCCGTCTGACATAAAAAATTTTTACAGATTTCCAAGTACGCTTTCGGGGAAAAATGTAACAATTGCTTTTGTCTGTGCCTTTTTCAATGACTATATGCAAAACGATCTTGATGTTTTCAGCGACACATTTAATCTTCCAAGAACAAATGTTGAAACCTATTATGTAGGCGGAAAAAGTGATGTTTTTTCTCGAAACTGGGCACTGGAGGCAAATCTCGACTCACAGTGGATTCACGCACTCTCACCCGACGCGAAAATAATTGCCGTCTTTTCGCAGGATGCAAAAATTGACAGTCTTTTAAATGCCGCAAGAGAAGCTGCTCAAATGGGCGCGGATATTATAAATATGAGTTTTGGCGTTCCCGAACATATAGGACAGTCGGAAAAAGCAGATTTTCTCAAAAATTCGAGAAGCATTTTCGTGTCGGCATCGGGTGATGTTGGCGGAAAAGTGTTTTTTCCGTCGTCAAAAAGCGAGGTTTTATGCGTTGGCGGAAGTGTTTTCTCATCAAACGGCGCAAATTTTTCAAGAGAATATGCGTGGGAAGACGGAGGTGGGGGCATCAGCCGTTTTGTCGAAATTCCGTCATATCAAAGACTTTTTTCGCCAATAAACGCTCTTACAAACGGATATCGTGGACTTCCCGATGTGGCATTTTATTCATCAACGGAAAAAGGCGTTGCAGTTTACACATCAAACCCGAACATTTCCCAAAATGCAGGATTTTCGGGAGTTGGCGGCACGAGCTTTTCGTCTTGTGCACTTTCTTCAATCTGTGCGCTTATCTTAGAGCAAAACCCCGATTCTCTGTGGGCAAGAGAAATAAATCAATATTTTTATGCCCTTGCAGGTCAGACGCAGTACAAAGAGCCGCAATACTATTTCAATGACATAACTCTCGGCTCAAACGGAAACTTTTTTGCCATGCGCGGATGGGATTTTTGCACGGGACTTGGCTCTCCAAAGGTAAGTATGCTGACAAAAGGTTGATAAACTGTATTGTAATGATAGAAAAAATGTGATATAATATAAAAAACGGAACTTGTAAATGAAAGGTGTAAAAATATGTTTCAGATAATTGCCGATACATATGTAAAGGGACTAATACCCTCTCTTATAGAAAAAACAAGCGCTTCTTTTGACCTTGCAATCTTTGTTTTGGGACTTTTGCTTTGTGCGCTTTGCGGATATGTTCTCGGCTCATTTAATTTTGCTCTTATTCTCTCAAAGAAAATGTACGGTGAGGACATAAGAGAATACGGAAGCAAAAACGCAGGAACTACAAATATGATGAGAACCTACGGCAAAAAGGCTGCCTTTCTCACAATTTTCGGCGATATTGCAAAGGGAATTGTTGCAGTTGCAATAGGCTCATTTGCAATGGGCGTTACGCTCGGCGGATATCTTGCAGGACTTTTTTGCATACTCGGTCACATTTTCCCCGTGTTCTACGGATTTAAAGGCGGCAAAGGCGTTGCAACTGCAGTAGGAATTATTTTGATGCTCAATCCCTTTGTTATTGCGGTAATGCTCGGTGTATTTATAATAACAGTGGCACTTTCAAGGTATATTTCCCTTGGCTCTGTTCTTGCTGCGGCAATATTTCCGCTTTTAACTTATTCTTCGCTTTTTGGAACTTCTGGCCAGATAGCACATAAAGGCTTTGCGTTTATTTTCTCATTTTTAATGGCGCTTGTGGTTATTATAAAGCACTATGAAAACCTGTATCGACTTGCTCACGGCACGGAAAACAAATTTTCCTTCAAAAAGAGCAAAAAGAGCGAGAATGACACACAGACTTTCAAGGCAAAAAAGAAAAAATAATCATTTAAAAATTAAATAAAGTCAACTTTTTTACCCCTCTTGCATATTTATTTAAAAAAGATATGTAAAGAGGGGTAAAAATGACTTATAACGAATTTTTCAAGGTTACAAGCGGGATTATCAATGACAGTGTAATAAAAAACGAGAGAAAAATTGTCATAAAAAATATCCGCTATCCCGTGTTTGAGTGTATAGACAAAAATTACGAGAAATTGTGCGCTAAAATGAATGACTTTTATAAACAGAGTGCAAATAAATTTTCACTCTATGCCTCGAAAAATCTTGCAAAAAGGGCAGTTAAAAGCAAAGGCGGACAAACAAAACCCTTTGGAGCTGTTATGAATTTCAGCATTTCCTTTTTCGACAAGGATTTTGTGTGCATTGTGACGGATGTTTCGGGATTTGACGGATTTGATACATATTCATCAAGGTTTTCACATATATGGTCACGGGAGAGATTGTCGCCCATGCCGTCGGGTTACTTTATAAATCAGGACAAAAAGGCGAGAAGTTATATAAAACAGGAAATCGTGGCGCAGATAAGAAGAAATATGCAGGATTCGTCTTTTGGGTACTATGGCGACGCAGAAAAACTGTTTTTGAAATATTTTGACTTTGAAAACTTTTATTATGTGCCAAAAGGAATTGCCTTTTTTATTGATGCAGGTATTATGTGCGATGTAAAATACGGTCCGTGTGTTTTCGTTATACCCTTTGAAAAGGCTGACGGAATACTAAAAATTACACCTTGTGTGTCAAATACGCCTTAATATAAATATATATTGTAAATAAAATTAAAACAATTCCGCCTTACGATTTAAACAAGGCGGAATTTGTGATATAATGCTCAATAATACTCTTTTTTAGAATTATAATCGGATAAGAATTTTTTTGGAGAGAAAAATGTCAAAATACATAGAAAAAGCAGAAACAATGATACTTCCGGCAATTGGCCTTCGCGGGCTTGTTATTTTTCCCGGAATACAGACAAGTTTTGAAATAAACAGCGAAAAGGCAGTCAAGGCAATGAAGAGCGCATCGCTCTATGGCGGAAATGTTTTTCTTGCGGCAGTTGAAGAAACAAAGAGTGCAAAAGACGGCAAAAACCTTGAACTTTTCAAAGTGGGCGTTGTTGCAAGAATAAAGCAGTCTTTAAAACTTCCCGACGGAAACTGGAGAGTTCTTGCAGAGCCGTTCGTGAGAGCCGAGATTTCGCAGGTTATTTCGGAAGATGAATTTATAAGAGTAAATGTTCTTGCAAAGACAATTCATATGTCAGACGCGTCGAGCTTTAAAGCGGCGGCTCTTATGAGTGAGGCAATCGAAGTTTTTCAGGAATATATAAAATATCTTCCCAAAATTTCGCCCGAAATTGTTGTTACCGTTCAGGCAATGACAGATCCCGGTGCGCTTTGCGACTTTATTGCATCAAATGTTCTTTTCAGATATCAGGACAAACAGCAGGTGCTTGAAGTATTTGACCCGCTTCGACGTCTTGAAAAACTTATAGTTATTCTTACAAAAGAATGCCGTGTTCTCTCAATGAGAAAAGACCTTCACGAAAAGGTAAAGGAAAGACTTGCCGACAATCAGAGAGATTATTATCTCAAAGAGCAGATGAAGGTAATTCAGGACGAGCTTGGTGTTCAGGATACGGACGATGACGGATTTTTTGCAAAAATTTCCGCATCTGCATTTTCCGATGAAATAAAAGAGCGTCTTTTCAAGGAAGCCGACAAACTTACGAAAATGCCTTTTGGCTCGTCGGAAAGTTCGGTTATAAGAAACTATCTTGAAACAATTCTTGAGCTTCCCGTAGGTGTATATACAAAAGATGCTTTCAGCGTTGAAAAAGCAAGAAAAATTCTTGATAAAGACCATAACGGACTTGAAAAGGTTAAAGAAAGAATACTTGAATATATTGCAGTAAAGCAACTGTCCCCTGAACTTCGCGGACAGATTATATGTCTTATAGGCCCGCCCGGTGTGGGTAAAAGTTCTGTTGCAAAATCAATTGCAAGATGTATGGGCAGAAACTTTTCGAGAATTTCTCTTGGCGGTGTTCGAGATGAGGCAGATATTCGAGGTCACAGAAAGACCTATATCGGCGCTATGCAGGGAAGAATTATGACTGCGATTGCAGAAGCAAAGGAAGTCGGAGGCCAAGCGGTCTTAGGAAGACAAAATTTGT
>JAZSLO010000173.1:0-18815 GCA_045535415.1 Eubacteriales bacterium | reverse complement strand
TATATAAATATATATAATAACAAAAAAATCAGCCGTTTCCGGCTGATTTAAGTTTTTATTCTGTATATATTCTCGGAACTCTTTTTGAAACTCCGCAAAGAAGCTCGTATGAAATAGTGCCTGCATTTTTGCTCTGCTCGTCGCATGAAATAAACCCATCGTTTTGTGCGCCGAAAATTACAACCTCGTCACCGACTTTTACCTCGGGGATATCTGATATGTCGATCATTGTCATATCCATACATACTCTGCCTATTATCTTTGCCCTTTTTCCACCCACAAGAACATAACCTTTTCCGTTTGAAAGACATCTGAAAATGCCGTCGGCATAGCCAGCGCCAATAACGGCAATTTTAGTCTCCTTTTTTGCCTTGAAGCAAAGACCATAACTTACTCTGTCGCCCTTGTTTAAAGTATGTATGTCAACAACAGTAGTTTTAAAACTCATTGAGGGAACAAGATTTTTGTCAAGCTGTCCGCATCCGTAAAGGGAAATGCCGCATCTTACCGCATCATATATAAGGTCGCCATAGAAAGCCGTAGCTGCGCTGTTTGATATGTGACAAATTTCAGGTTTTATACCTTTTGATTCGATATACTGCTTTGCAAAATTAAAGTTCTGTGCCTGAATATAAGAAAACTTTTTGTCATCCTCTGCTTTTGCAAGGTGAGAGTAAAGACCTTCGACAAAAATGTTTTTGTTGTCGTTTAAAAGTTTGCAGAGTTCTTCAAGCTCTGTTGGAATTTTCTTTTTGCACATATAAAAACCTGTTCTGTTCATTCCGGTATTTAGTTTTATATGTATTTTAACTTTGTCGCCACTGGCTTTTTCTATTATGTTTTTTGCACTTTCCAACGATGCGCAGGTTACTGAAAAATTGTTCCTGAAAGCGAAGGGAAGTTGCTCTGGAAGAATGTATCCGAGAATGAGAATGTCAGATGTTATCCCGGCATCCCGAAGTTCGAGCGCTTCGTTTATGTTTGATACTGCAAAAAAGTTGGCGCTAGCATTTTCAAGTGCTTTTGCAACCTCTGTTGCGCCATGACCGTAAGCGTCGGCTTTTATAACACATATAACTCTTGCACCCGTCACATTTTTCAGGTGCTCAAAGTTTTTTGTTATTGCTCCAAGGGAGATTTCAGCCCTTGTTTTCTTAAAATCCGCAAAATTGTTTTGCATAATCAGTCTCTTTTCTGAAATTTATATTTTCTTGAATTTTGATATATCGAATGTACAAATATTGTCTTTGTCCCTGGCTGTCATTGAAATTGGAATGCCGGTGTCGATTTTATATGTAATTTCATAGTCAATATCCTGCTTTTTGAATTTCACCTTGCAAATGTCAGAGTCTTTGTTTTCGGTGAATTCAAAACAATCAGATGAAAGTTTTGATAAATCCTTTGGAAGCTGCTTTGAAAAAAGGCTAAAAGCAAGACTTAGATTTTGAAGTGTGCTTTTTGGCAGGTCGGCTTTTATACCTGAAAAACTAAGTGTCAGCGACGAAATATCACCGGCTGCATCGCATTCAATACACACACCGTTTAAACTTTCGGGTGATGTAAAATCAAGCCGTACATTGTCACCTGACGATATTATTGCATTTCCTTCAATTACACCATTGCCACTTTCAATGCTGTATGAAACTTCTGCCATATACTGTGACAGTAAAGTTTCTTCAAGTTTATCTCTGGCAAATTTTTGATTTGCACACGAGCAAAGTGTTATGCAAATTACAAGAGAAAGAATAATTAAAAATCTAATCTTTTTGATAAATACCGCCCCTTACTGAAGTATTAAGGAAGCAGTTTTGCAATTTCAAGGGGTAAATCGGAAGGCAAAAGTCCGCTTTGCCCGATTATTTTAGCAAGATTGTCTGCCGCTTTTCCGTGAAGGAAAGACGCGCAAACCGACGCATCAAAGTCGGATAGTCCCTGACACACAAGCGATGCACATACACCTGCCAGAACATCACCGCTGCCGCCCTTTGAAAGACCGGGATTTCCCGTTGTGTTTACTGCGAGATTTCCGTCTTTGTCGCAAATAACAGTTGATGCGCCTTTAAGCATAAGGGTGCAGGAATATTCGAGCGCAAATTCTTTTGCCTTGTTTATTCTGTCACTTTGGATGCAGTTTACATCAAACCTTGAAATTCTTGAAAACTCGGCAGGGTGGGGAGTCAGAATTACACTCTCTGCCGCTTCCTTTAGTATATTTATACTGTCAGAAATTGCATTTATGCCGTCGGCATCAAGAATAATTTTGGTTTTTGTGTTTCTTATAATGTATTTTACTGCATTTTTTGTGTTTTCAGCATTTCCAAGTCCGCAGCCTATAAGCACGGCATTGCTTTTGTCACATAATTCCACAAGATTGTCAAGTCCATCTTTTGTAGAAACATCAACAGGACAAAATACGGGTTCGGAAAGTCTTAATTTTAGAATATCAAGAGTTTTTTCATCACTTGCAATTTTCAAAAGTCCCACACCACTCCGAAGCGCCGCCATTGAACAAAGATATACAGCACCCGTCATATTCTCGCTTCCGCAAAATGAGAGAAGCGTTCCGTATGTTCCTTTGTGCGTGTTGCTCTTTCTTTTGGGTATGGTGTTTTTTATATATTCGTCATCGCAAATAAGCGCATCTTTCTCGATTTCTTGACAAAGTTCTTTTGGAAAACCTATATCGCGCAGCACAATTTTGCCGCAATATTCTCTCGCAGGATAAGACAACATTCCTGTCTTGTAAAAAGCAAGACATACAGTTAAATCAGCCTTAAAACTAATTCCTTTCACTGTGCCGTCTGTCGAATTTATGCCTGACGGAACATCTATTGCAATTTTAAATGATTTTTCATTATTTGCTTTTTGAAAAATCTTGAAGAGGGAAGTATAATTCTCTATCGTGCCGGCAAACCCCACGCCGAAAACGGCGTCAATTATGACATCAAATGTGTCACAAGCGCTACTAAGATATTCATCAATACTTAAAAATTTCCCACCGGATTTTTGGTAGATGTCATAATTGTCAAAAGCCTCAGGGCTTTTGGGTTTGCCGGATAAAACCGGACAGACAGTTACATCAAATTCACCATTTAAAAGCAAACAAGCAACGCCGTATCCGTCGCCGGCATTGTTCCCTGTGCCGCAGAGAAAGAGAATTTTTTGTTTGTTTTTGAGTAAGGGTGAAATCTCGGTAAAAATCGCATTTACGGCATTTTGCATAAGTGTTTTCTTTGAAAGCCCGTACTTTTGCTCTGCAAGATTGTCGGCAAAACTAATAGTTTTGGCACTAACCGAAAACATTTTCCACCCTCCTAATTTCTCATAAAATATCACTATAAATTATAGTCTTAAAAGAGTGAGTTGTCAAGATAATAAAACAAAAGAGCAAACCTTTTGGTTTGCTCTTAATGTTTTATCAGATTTCTTCCTGATTTTCGGAAATGTCAACTATAACGCGCTTGTTTTTCTGGATAGCAACTGCCTTAACAACAGTTCTTATCGCCTTTGCAATGCGTCCCTGCTTTCCGATAACTTTACCAAGGTCACTCTCGTCAACCATAAGGTTTAAGATAACGGTATCGCCGTCTGACTTTTCAGCTATGTTGACTTTATCAGGATTGTTGACAATTGATGTAACAATGTCATAAAGCACCTGCTTCATAGTATAGCCTCCTTTTCAGGCACCGAAAACAAAGTAAAATGTTTCGGATAAATTAAAGAATACCGTTCTTCTTGAGAATGCTTCTAACAGTTTCTGTGGGCTGAGCGCCGTTAGCGAGCCACTTCTTTGCCTTTTCAGCATCGATAGCAACTGTTGCGGGATCTGTGTGGGGGTTAACGTTACCGATTTCTTCGATGAAACGACCATCTCTGGGGTAACGTGAATCTGCAACTACTACTCTGTAGTAAGGAGCCTTCTTTGAACCTGTTCTTCTGAGTCTGATTTTAACTGCCATTGTTTTGTCCTCCAAAATAATATAATAAATTTTATTTATAAACGCTCATTTATTTAAGCGAGTTTATACATTTTTATCTTTTCTTTTTCTTCTTTTTTGATTTTGCGAGTTTCTTTGATATCTTCTTCATACCAAAAGCGTTTCCGAAAGGTGATGAGCCGCTTGATAACTGCTTCATCATCTTTTGAGTTGCCTCAAACTGCTTTAAGAGCTTGCTGACATCCTCAACCTGCATACCGCAACCTTTGGCTATTCGCTTTTTGCGTGAAGCTTGAATGATTTCGGGATTCTCTCTTTCTTTTGGTGTCATTGAAAGAATGATTGCTTTTGTTCTGTCAATTTGCTTTTCGTCAATCTTGACGTCTTTAAGAGCACCGGCGTTCATTCCGGGCATCATACCAAGAAGCTGTTCCATAGAACCCATACCCTGCATTGTTTCAAGCTGGTCAAGGTAATCGGAAAGGGTGAACTTGTTTTTTCGCATTTTTTCTTCAAGTTCTTTTGCTTTCTTTTCGTCAAAAGCAGCCTCGGCTTTTTCGATAAGTGATAAAACGTCACCCATTCCGAGAATACGCGATGCCATACGGTCGGGGTAGAAGGGCTCAATGTTGTCCATTTTTTCGCCCGTACCTATAAACTTAATAGGTTTTCCCGTAACTTTTCTTGCACTAAGTGCCGCACCGCCTCGTGTGTCACCGTCAAGCTTTGTTAAGATAATACCCGTAATGTCAAGTTTTTCGTTGAATGATGCCGCAGCATTTACGGCATCCTGACCTGTCATTGCATCAACTACAAATAAAACTTCCGTCGGGTTTGTCTTTTCTTTGATTTGCAAAAGCTCTTCCATCAACTGCTCGTCAATGTGAAGACGACCAGCTGTATCAAAGAAAACCATATCATAATAGTTTTTTTGTGCTTCTTTTAAGCCTTCACAGGCAATTTTGACAGGGTCCATACAACCGTCAATCGTGAAAACGGGAACACCTATGCTCTCACCGACAACTTGAAGTTGTTTTATTGCCGCAGGTCTGTAAACGTCACAGGCACAAAGAAGAATTTTTTTGCCCTGCTTTTTGTACATTAGTGCAAGTTTTCCTGTGTGAGTTGTTTTACCGGCACCTTGAAGACCGCACATCATAACAATCGTCGGCGGTTTTGAGGAAATAACAAGTTTTGAGTTTTCACTGCCCATAAGTGCAGTTAATTCCTCATTAACTATTTTAATAACTTGCTGTGAAGGGACAAGGCTTTCAAGAACATCACTTCCGATGCAACGCTCAGTTGCCGCGGCTATAAATTCTTTAACAACCTTGAAGTTTACATCAGCCTCAAGGAGCGCAAGCTTAATCTCACGCATACCCGCTTTAACATCGGCCTCAGTAAGTTTACCCTTGTTTTTAAAGGATTTTAAGGCGTTTGCAAGCCTTGATGTCAAACTTTCGTACATAATACTCCAAATATTTTAAAAACTGGTTTATTCAAATATGTGCCTGAGTCTCTCACAAAGACTCGATAATTCTTCCGAGGATAAATTTTTGTTTAATTCTTCAGCTTCAAGAATAATGCTTTGCAATTTACTTTCTTTTTTTAAAAGACCGAGGTTTTCCTCAAACTCCAAAAGAAGTTTTTCCCCGTGCTTTATCTGGTCGCGCACACCCTGACGGGAAATGCCTACCTGAGAAGCGATTTCGGATAAGGATAAATCCTCGTTGTAGTATAAATCAAGCGCCTCTCTTTGCTTTTGCGAAAGAAGAGAGCCGTATATGTCGCAAAGAAGAGATAATTCAAGATTTTTTTCCATAACCCTTTATCCTCCGGCGAGCTTGCTGTAAAGTAAATTTCTTTACACCTTGAGCATTATACACCTAAACCCCCTCGTTGTCAATACCTTTTTATAACTTTTTTTGAGATATTTTCATAAAAAATATTAACGGGAAATTCATTATGTAATAAATATAAATTCATAAAAGTAAATTATACTGTAAATGTAAAAGGTACTGACATTAAAGAGTTAAATCTGAAGTGAAAGGCTGCAATAAAAATTTTGGCAAAATGTTAGCCCAAAGTCTGCATTCTTTCACGGAATTGCAGACTTTTTTGATTTGAAAGGAAGAAAATTATGGATACAAGACTTGCAGTTATGGGAATTGTTGTTGAAAACACCGATTCTGTTGAAAAATTAAATTCTCTTCTTCACGAGTATGGTGATATTATTATCGGCAGAATGGGAGTACCTTATAAAACCAAAAATGTAAATTTAATAAGTGTGGCACTTGATGCAACTCAGGATAAAATTTCGGCACTGTCGGGAAAGATTGGCGCACTTTCTGGCGTCAGCGTCAAGACCGCATATTCTAATGTGTGATTGTTATGAAAAATTTAATTGATAAATTAAGTGTTGAACACTCGCTTTGTGAAAGTGAATATAAAATTCTTATAGAAAATCTTGATGATAATTTGCGACTTTATGCTGCCCAAAAAGCTGATGAGCAAAGACGCAAAATTTATGGGAATAAGGTTTTTATAAGAGGACTTATTGAAATATCAAATATATGCAAAAACGATTGCCTATACTGCGGAATAAGAGCGTCAAATAACAACTGCACAAGGTATAGACTTTCAAAAGAAGATATACTGGCGTGTTGCGATGAAGGGTATAAAATCGGCTTTCGCACCTTTGTTATGCAGGGCGGAGAGGATATGCACTTTTCGGACCAAATTATGTGTGAGATAATATCCGAAATCAAAAAGAGATATCCTGATTGTGCGGTAACGCTGTCGCTTGGCGAGAGAAGTAAAGAGAGTTATAAAAAGCTTTATGATGCTGGCGCTGACAGATATCTTTTAAGACACGAAACTGCTAGCAAAGAGCATTATGAGAGGCTTCACCCACAGAACCTTTCGTTTGAGAACAGAATGCAATGCCTTGAAAATTTGAAAGAAATCGGCTTTCAGACGGGATGCGGATTTATGGTGGGCTCGCCGTATCAAACTAGTGAAAATATTGCAAGGGACTTAAAATTCATTGAAGAATTTTCACCTGATATGTGCGGAATAGGCCCGTTTATACCTCATAAGGACACACCCTTTGCAAAGTTTGATGCAGGAAATGTAAATCTCACTTTGTTTTTGTTGTCGCTTGTAAGACTTATAAAACCTAATATTCTTTTGCCAGCAACAACGGCACTTGGAACAGCACAAAACGACGGCAGAGAGAGAGGAATTATGGCAGGGGCAAATGTTGTAATGCCAAATCTTTCGCCTGTTTTTGCAAGGAAAAATTATGAGCTTTATAATAATAAACTCTTTACGGGCGAAGAATCGGCGCAGAGCCTTGAAAAACTGAAAAAACAAATGAAGTCTATCGGATACGAGGTTGTATCCGACAGAGGCGATATAATAAAATAAACTTTAGAATGGAGAATATAAAAATGGCAATTTATAACCCAAAATCATTAAAGGCAGAAGAATTTATAAACGACGGCGAAATTCTTGCTACAATTGAATATGCCGAACAGAATAAACATAACATACAGCTAATTGACGAGATTCTCGAAAAGGCAAGACCTAAAAAGAAAGATAACGGATATGTTTCGGCAGGACTTTCTCATAGAGAAGCAAGTGTACTTCTTGCGTGCGATATTCCCGAAAAGGTGCAGCAAATTTACGAAATTGCAAATGATATAAAACAAAAATATTACGGCAACAGAATCGTAATGTTCGCACCGCTATATCTTTCAAACTACTGTGTAAATGGCTGTGTTTACTGCCCGTATCATCATCAGAATAAGACAATCTGCAGAAAGAAACTTACTCAGGAAGAAATCAAAAATGAAGTTATTGCGCTTCAGGATATGGGGCATAAACGCCTTGCAATAGAGTCGGGCGAAGACCCTGTAAATAACCCTATTGAATATATACTTGAATCAATCAAGACAATTTACTCAATTAAGCATAAAAACGGTGCAATAAGACGAGTTAATGTAAATATTGCGGCAACAACAGTTGAAAATTACAGAAAATTAAAGGACGCAGGAATCGGTACATATATTCTCTTCCAGGAAACCTATCATAAAGAAAGTTACTTGAAACTTCATCCCACAGGACCAAAGCACGATTATGATTATCATACCGAGGCAATGGACAGAGCAATGGAAGGCGGAATTGACGATGTAGGCCTTGGCGTTTTGTTCGGTCTTGAAATGTATAAGTATGAGTTTGCAGGACTTTTGATGCACGCAGAACACCTCGAGGCAGTTCACGGTGTCGGCCCTCATACAATAAGCGTTCCGAGAATAAAGAAAGCAGATGATATTGACCCGAGCGCATTTGATAATTCGCTGTCGGATGAAATGTTTGAAAAGATAATTGCGTGTATCCGCCTTGCAGTGCCGTATACGGGAATGATTATTTCAACAAGAGAAAATCAGAAGGTTCGTGAAAGAGCACTTCATCTTGGAATCTCGCAGATAAGTGGCGGGTCAAGAACTTCGGTTGGTGGATATACAGAGGAGGAAAGACCTCACGATACAGGGCAGTTTGATGTATCAGATATGAGAACTCTTGATGAGGTTGTTTGCTGGCTTATGGAAAACGGACATATTCCGTCATTCTGTACTGCATGTTATAGAGAGGGCAGAACGGGCGATAGATTTATGAGCCTTTGCAAGACAGGACAGATTATAAACTGCTGTCATCCCAATGCACTTATGACCTTGTCGGAATATCTTGAAGACTATGCGTCTGAAAAGACAAAGAAAGTCGGATACGCACTTATTGATAAGGAACTTTCAAAGATAACAAACGAGAAGGTACTCGAAATTGCAAAAAAGAATATTGAAGATATAAAGAATTCAAACCGCAGAGATTTCAGATTTTAATGTTTTTTGAAAGGAAGAAGATATGGAACTTTCAGGAAAAACAGCATCGGAAAGAGTAAAAATTGTATTTTTCGGACTTAGAAATGCCGGAAAATCAAGCCTTGTTAATGCTTTTACAAATCAGGATGTTTCGGTTGTTTCGGATGTTGCGGGAACAACTACGGATGCAGTCAGAAAGACAATGGAAATTTTGCCGATAGGCCCTTGTGTTGTGGTTGACACCCCCGGAATTGACGACGAGGGAATCTTGGGCGAAAAGCGAGTTGAAAGAACACTCAAAGAGGCAAATAGTGCCGATATTGCAGTAATTGTTGTTGATACAAATAGGATTGACAACAAGGAAAATTTGTCTTTGATAGACTTGATAAAGGCAAAAAATATTCCCTATGTTGTCGCATACAATAAAGTCGACCAAACAAGACCTCAAATAAAACTTTCGGAAAATGAGGTTTTCACAAGTGCCGTTACAGGCGAGGGTGTAGAAGAACTTCGCAAAATGGTGGCAAGGTTTGCAAAGCAAACCGAGAATCAAAAGACAGTAGTATCCGATCTTTTAAATGAGGGCGACACCGTGGTGCTTGTCATACCAATTGACGACGCCGCACCAAAAGGCAGACTCATTTTGCCGCAGCAAATGGTGCTTCGTGAACTTCTTGAAAAGGGAATAAGTGTTGTCTGCACAAAGGAAACGAATTTAGACGAAACGCTTTTGAAACTTAAAGAAAAACCAAATCTTGTTATAACAGATTCGCAGGTTTTTGGCAAAGTGTCAAAGATTTTGCCCGAGGATGTAAAACTCACTTCGTTTTCCATTCTTTTTGCAAGATATAAGGGCGATTTGGATACGCTTGTATCGGGTGCTGCCTCAATTAAAAACCTTAAAGATGGGGATTTAGTTCTTGTGTCCGAGGGCTGTACGCATCATAGACAATGCGGTGATATAGGAAGCGTCAAAATGCCAAAGTGGATAAAGGAATTTACGGGTAAAAATGTAAATTTCGAGTTCACAAGCGGAAATACATTCCCTGAAGATTTATCAAAATATGCGCTGGTACTTCATTGCGGCGGATGTATGCTAAATGAAAAGGAAATGAAGTATAGACTTTCAGTTTCAAAGGGACAGAATATTCCAATCGTAAACTATGGCGTTGCAATTTCGCATATGAATGGAATACTCAAAAGAAGCCTTGAAATATTCCCTGATTTTAAAGAAAAAATATAATAAAAAAGTGCCGAAAGCTCGGCTCTTTTTTAGAAACATAATATTTATGAAGGAAAACCCCGGCGAGGGTTTTCCTCTTTTGCCTTTTATCAAAGGCAAAATTCACCTTTCCTGCGCTTTCCTGACGCCAAGGAGTTTCGTCCTCTGCGGAGGACGACCAAGGCTCTGCCTTTGGAAACCGCAAACTTTTGAAAAGTTTGACAAAACAAAAAATCGCAAAACAAAAAAGTGCCGAAAGCTCGGCACTTTTTTTATGTTTTATTCTAATTACTTTGCAGTAATATATCCCTTTTTAGCAAGGTATTCTGCGATAAGAACGCCGCCGCCTGCAGCGCCACGGAGAGTATTGTGTGAGAGACCTACAAACTTGTAGTCAAACATCTTGTCTTCACGAAGTCTGCCGGCTGTGATTCCCATACCGCCATAGATATCTCTGTCAACCTTTGCCTGAGGTCTTGCATCGTCTTCAAAATATGTAATAAACTTGTCGGGCGAGGAGGGAAGGTCAAGTGTGTTCTTAACTTCGTTTCCAAATTCGTCCCAGTCTTTTAAAATCTGCTCTTTTGTAGGCTTGTTTTCAAACTTTACAAATACAGCCGCTGTATGTCCGTTTGTAACGGGAACTCTGAGACACTGTGTTGTGATAACGGGCTTTGTAGCATTTACAATCTTTCCGTTTGAAACTTCACCCCAGATCTTAAGAGGTTCATTTTCGCTCTTTTCTTCTTCACCGCCGATAAAGGGAATAAGGTTGTCAATCATTTCAGGCCATTCGTTGAATGTCTTTCCAGCACCCGAAATTGCCTGATATGTACATACAACAACTTCCTTGATACCGTATTTAAGAAGGGGAGTAAGCATTGGAACATAGCTCTGAATTGAGCAGTTGGGTTTAACTGCAATAAAGCCCTTCTTTGTACCAAGTCTTGCTTTTTGTGTTTCAATAACATCAATGTGTGATGCGTTTATTTCAGGAATTACCATTGGCACATCGTCATACATTCTGAAAGCCGAGTTGTTTGATACAACGGGAGTTTCAGTCTTTGCATATGCCTCTTCAAGTGCCTTGATTTCGTCCTTTTTCATATTTACTGCACAGAATGTAAAGTCGCACATGGACGAAACTTTTTCAACATCTGCAGCATCATATACAGGCATATCAAGTACCTTTTCAGGTATTTCTACATCCATCTTCCATCTGCCGTTTAAAGCTTCCTTGTAGGTTTTGCCCGCAGAGGACGCACTTGCAGCTAAAACCGATATTTCAAACATGGGATGGTCTGCAAGAAGTGTAATAAATCTCTGGCCAACCATACCTGTAGCACCAATAATTCCAGCTCTTAACTTGTTCATGATTTTCTCTCCTAATATATAATTTATTTAATATAATAAATGATGTTTTTTAGCAAATAATGAAGAAAAAACAAAGTTTTTTAAACAAAATTCTCCAAATTTAATCTTTGTCAACATACTGAACTTTCAGCATATTTGTAGTTCCGGAAATTCCAAGCGGAACACCACTTGTTATAACCACAATGTCACCGGGATTTGCATATCCGTTTCGTCTGACTTCCCTAACCGCGTGGTCAAAGAGGGTAAAGGTGTCATTTTCCTCGCGGAGAAGTACAGGTCTTACACCCCAGCTTAAATTTAAATGTCTGCAAACATGCGAATACATAGAACAGCCAAGGATTGGACACGCAGGGCGGTATCTTGAAATGTTCTTTGCGGTTTTTCCTGATTTTGAAACAGTAACAATCGCCTTTGCATTAAGGTCGTGTGCCGTGGTACAAGCCGCGTGGGAAATTGCATCTGTTATGTCATTTGACTTGTTTGAGGGCATAAGTTTCTTGAATCTTTCAAGATAGTTTATATCCTCTTCTGCACGGTTTGCAATTTTAACCATTGTTTCAACGGCTTTAACGGGGTATTTTCCCGCCGCAGTTTCACCTGAGAGCATAACGGCACTTGTACATTCGTAAATTGCGTTTGCAACGTCCGAAACCTCTGCTCTTGTAGGTCTTGGGTTTTCAATCATTGAATTTAACATCTGTGTTGCAGTAATTACAATTTTACCCGCATTGTATGCTCTTGTTACGATTTGCTTTTGAATAACAGGCACATCTTCCATTGGTATTTCAACACCCATGTCGCCTCTTGCAATCATAACACCGTCGGAAATTTTTATAATTTCGTCAATGTTTTCAACACCTGCATAGTTTTCAATCTTTGCAATAATGTTTATTGTCTTGCAGTCGTATTCATCAAGGATTTTTCTTATTTCTCTCACGTCATCTGCGCTTCTTACAAAAGATGCCGCAATAAAGTCAAAACCTGTCTGTATTCCGAAAACTATATCTTCTCTGTCCTTGTCACTTATAAAGGGCATTGAAAGATTTGCTCTCGGGACATTTACGCCTTTTCTGTTTGAAACAACACCGCCATTTAAAACCTTGCACACAATATCTGTGCCGTTTTTTATTTCGACTACTGTCATTTCAATAAGTCCGTCATCAATAAGAATCTGTGAGCCAACATTTACATCCTTTGGCAATTCTTTGTAAGTTATGCTTACTTTTTCGTTTGTTCCCTCAACATCATTAGTTGTAAGAACAAAGGTGTCACCCTCTTTAAGAGTGATTTTGCCGTCTTTAAAAGTGCATACTCGAATTTCAGGACCTTTAGTGTCAAGTATTGCAGGGATGTGCTTTGAACACTCTTCTCTCACTTTAACAAGCTGTTTGAATCTCTTTAAATGTTCTTTGTGGTCTGAATGTGAAAAGTTAAAGCGAGCCGCATCCATGCCCGACATTATCATTTGTTTTAAGACTTTCTCATCATCTGTTGCAGGACCGAGAGTACATATAATTTTAGTTTTTCTCAATTTTTATCCCTCCGGAAAAGAGCAATGTTTGTTTTGCTTTTAATTATATTTTGCCCGTTCTCCGCCAATATATTTAGGTCTTACTCTCGCAAAAGTTATTTGAGCGCTTCCAAGTGTTTTAACTGAAGTCCTCACGGGAACTGCAACTTTCTTTAAGTGCATTCCTATAAATGTCTGACCGATGTCAATACCTGCATCGGCACTGATTTCTTCGACAAGCACAGGCTCTTTGAATCCTCTGTATGCGCTTGTGGCAAAAGAACCCCCCGCTTTTTCGTGGGGAACAGCGCAAACAATCGGGAGATTGTACATTTTTGCACACTCTTTTTCAACAACCAAAGCTCTGTTTAAGTGCTCACAGCACTGACAAGCAAGAAAAATGCCTTTTTCTTTTGCAAAATCATTTAATGTGTTGAAAATTTCTGTCGCACATTCAAGACTTCCGCCGGTTCCGATTTTTTCGCCAAGCACTTCGCTTGAGGAACATCCTACAACTAAAATTGCGTCCTTTTCAAGATTTGATACCTCAAAAAGTTCGGTTAAAGCTTTGTTTAAATTATTTTTAATATTTGTCATTTTTACACTTCCTTAATTTGAAGATGAGTTGATTGAATTTTTGTATATCATACTGTTTATAATACCGCCGCAAATTATCAGCATTGAAGTCATATAAAACCATAAAAGAAGTATTATTAAAGTACCGATAGAGCCGTATATAATTGAATATCTGGCAATATTGTTGACATAAAATGTAAACCCTGCGCTTATTACAATCCACATTGAAAGAGTGAAAAGTGTTCCAAATGCTACATGCTTTGGTTTTTGCTTTACTCCGGGAACAAAATAATAGAAAAGAGCCATAATAAAGAGAACAACACCGCCTGTAAGCACATATCTCAAAATTAAAAACAGACTGATTAAAAAGTCGCTGACAAAATAGTAGTAAGATATAAATTCAATTATATATTCACCGAGAACTATTAAAAGCAAAGTCATAAAAAATGCTAAAAGAAGCAATAGTGTAAAGATAAATGAAAATGTCCACTGCGATAAAAACTTTGCTTTAGCCTCAATGCCGTAAATTTGCCTTATTTTGAGAATAGCCGAGCGTGTAAATCGTGATACTGAGTAAAGCACAAGAATTATGCCAAAGAAAAGAAAATATATGTTGCTCTTGGTAGTAGACAAATGCTGTGTAAAAACATTTATAATTTCTGATACTGTTTCTGGCAGAATTGCTTTAAGACCGGGAGAGAGAATAAAGATATTGAAATCGCGCCCCGCAAGAGATAAAGAAGCAAAAACAACCATAAGAACGGGGAAGAAAGCAAAAAGCAGATAATATGAAAGCTCCGCACTCGATGACGGGACTTTGTTTTGTATGAAAATCTTCGCAAACTCCAATATTTTATTTTTTGCCGTTTTAAAGATAAGACCATCTCCAAAAAGAAAAACTAAAGAATCTTTTTATATAATTCGTAAATGCTGTCGCATTCTTCGCTTGTTTTAATAAGTTCTTTTGCACAAGCTTTGTCTTTCATAAGGATTCTTGCACATTTGAGAATGTTTCTCTTGAAAACAATGTTTGTCCTTGCGCCTTTGATTCTTTTTGCCACAGGGCAGAAAGAAAGAGCTCTCGGATCGGGAAGAATATGAATTCTTGTCGATGCACCGTTTTGACTGATTCTTATGTAATACGGAAAGATTCTGCACATAAAAGGGCGATATTTTCTGTCGCATTTTCCGCCGCAGAAAATAAAACTTGCATCCCTAGTATCTTTGATTTCAAAACCTTTATTTGAAAGATACTCTCTTTCAAAAGGTAAAAGCTGCATTCCTTCGCAGTCATCTGAAAAGACATTGCTTTTGCAACACGCACTTTCGCAGAGTTTTCCGCAGTCGAATTTGAGAGGAGTTACACTTTCAAGAAGAGAATATATTCTCTCTGTATCGTTTTTGTGCATTTATTCAAAATCCTCTTTTGAAAAGGCGCCAAAGTCGGGAAGTTTCGAGGGAGAGGGCTTGTATGATAAAATGTCAAACTCGAACTTTCTGCAAGCCTTTTCGGGCATAACTTCTTTCATGGATTTTCCTCTTGTGCAAAGTATTTTGCCCGTTGTATCAACCTTTAATGCGTGAGTGCAAAGCTCACAGTTTTTTGAAAGTTCCTGCGGAAAAGAATTTTTCATAAAAATTCCTCCTTAATATCATAAATTCAGACAAAATTTTTCCTAAATACATTATACCACAATTATGCTTAAAATCAAGAGCAATAATGCTTAATTTACTCAAAATACAGCCCATATTTTCATAGCTTTTAAATAAGCAGCAGAAGTATTGTAAAAAACACCGACAAAAAGGCACTGCATAGATGTGAAAATAAAAACTCTTTTGCCAAAAGTTCCTTTTCAATGCAAATGCTCTTGACCTGAAACAAAACCGAAAGTCCTGAAAGAGAGGTCGCAAAAGAAATTAAGACCACATTTTTAGGAAACTCAAATTCGCTCGCGCAAAAAACAGCACTTGTCATTTCAAATAAAGAACTTATAAAAAATTTTATATAATTTAAAACATCATGGTTTTGAAAAAACGCAGACGCAAAAATTAAGATTCTGTTTACTAAAACATTTGTGAAAGGATAAAAAAATACAACAAACCCTGTTATTGATAAAAGCACAGTGCAGGTGTCTTTTATGCTGTCGCAAAATACTTTCACCAAAGCATCACGCACACAAAAAGGCATTTTTCCACAATTTTCAGAAAATGCACTTTTGTGAGTGAATTTTAAAATCTGCGATGTGAGTATTACGGATAAAGTCTGACTTGCGGCTAAAATTATTCCGATTTTTATGTCTTTGCATAAAGCTCCTCCTGCAAAGGAAATTAGAAACGCAAACGAGCAGTTGTTTGAAAGCGCAATTGCTCTTTCAGCACTTTCCTTTGAACAGAGATTTTTCTCATAAATGTCGCACACACCAACAGCACCCGTTGGAAAACCCGAAAAAAGCCCCATTATAAAGGGAAATAAAAGACACGGGGGTATGCCAAAAAACCTTGATAATATAACTGCAACTTTACTATTTTGAGAAATGTCCAGAGTTTTGCATATAAGTTTTGTAAGCATTATTGATGCAAAAAGCGAGGGAATAAGAGTGGTTGCACATATATCGAGTGCTTTTTTTGTATAAAACGAACATTCCAGAGGATTTGTAAGGCAGAAAACCATAAATAAGATTGCACATATAGGGAAAACAAGTACTTTAAATGTGTCTTTCATTATATCACCTGAAAAATTTTCTTTTAGTATTTATATTAAAAAGTCTGCATAAATATTTTAAAGACAAAAGATTTTTTGAGGGTGATAGTTTGAAACATAAAAACAAAAATGAAGATGAGGGTGCAAAACACAAGTTTTTATCAAGAGTGTCGCAGAAACTTGAAATTCCTTTTGATATGCTCACATCGCTTCCAATGATAAAGATGCTGTCAAACAGAGAAATTTTTATCGAAGATGCAGGTGAAATTACAAAATATGATAACAAGTGTATAAGCGTTGTTCAGGGTAAAAATACAGTATTTGTTGAAGGGTCTGACCTTGATTTGAAGTTCCTGGCCGACGGGAATATAAGAGTTTTCGGATACATTGAAAGAGTTTGTTTTGAAATGGGAAAGGAGGGGGAAAAGAATAATTAAAAAAATAAGACACATTTTTTATGTAAAACCAAGGGTCCGTATAAGGTTTGAAGGCGCGAGAAGTTTATATTGCCTTTCTAAAATGCGCCGGGAAATGACAGTGAAAAATATAAAAAGAAAAGGCGAGAATGTGTTTGAGGCAGATGTTTTTGCGCCTTTTGAAAAAAACGCAATTTTAATACTTAATGAGGCAGATGTAAAAATAATAAGTGTTTCAAGACTTGGCATCTTTTATTTTTTCAGGAAATATGTAAAGAGACCCGGTCTCTTGATAGGCGCCGTTCTTTGCCTTTTGTTTTTTGCAGTTTCATCAATGTTTGTGTGGGAAATAAAGGTTACGGGCAATAAAAGTCTTTCTGAGAGCGATGTAAAAAGCAGACTTTCGTCATTGGGATTTAAAGAGGGTGTAGTAAAAAGCAGCGTTAATCTCACAAAACTGTGTAATGAATATCTTATCAGCGATTTCCGTGTTTCGTGGATTTTTATAAACTTTAGCGGGACTGTCGCAAATGTTCAGGTTAAGGAAACCGACTTAAAACCCGAGCCGCAGATTACAGATACAAATGTAAATCTTGTGGCGTCCAGAGACGGTATAGTTATGAGTATTATGGCACTTGACGGGCAAAGTGTTGTGGCTCCCGGCGATGTTGTCACAAAGGGACAGCTTCTTGTCAGTGCAATTGTGACATCAAGAAAACAAAACGAGATTCTGACGGGGGCAAGAGGAAGTGTCTTTGCACAGACTCAGCATAATTTCAGCGCAAAAACGCCGACTTTCTTTTATGAAAAACAATATACAGGCAAGACAAAAAGTAAAATCAGCATAAGCGGATTTGGAAGGACATTAAGCTTGTCGGGCAAAAAAACACCTTTTAAAATGTATGATAAAAAAACAAAAACTGAAAAAATAAACTTTTTTAATCTTTGCACTTTGCCGTTTGAAATAAGAAAAGATGAGTATGCGGAATATACACTTGTGAAAAAGCAAAGAACAAGTGAAGAGGCTATAGAACTTTCAAGGCAAAAAATAGATGAGATAATTGATGCTGAAATAAAAGATTGTCCGATAATTTCCAAAAAAGAAAATATAATAGAGGAAAACGGATATGTTACAGTTGAAGCTTTTGTTGAGTGTATAGAAAATATTGCAAAAGAAATGAAAATAGAAATATAAAAAGGCAGACGGTTTTGCCGTCTGCCAATTGTTTTTTATGTATTAAATAATGCTCTGGAAGAACTGCTTTGTTCTTTCGCCCTTGGGGTTTGAAAAGATTTCGTCGGGACTTCCTTGCTCGTAAATCTGACCGCCGCACATAAATAAAACTCTGTCTGCAACTTCTCTTGCAAAGCCCATTTCGTGAGTAACAACAACCATTGTCATTCCGTCTTTTGCAAGTTTTTTCATAACAGAAAGAACTTCACCTACAAGTTCAGGGTCAAGTGCCGATGTAGGTTCGTCAAAGAGCATAACTTCAGGTTTCATTGCAAGTGCTCTTGCAATAGCAACTCTCTGCTTCTGACCGCCTGAAAGACGGGACGGATATTCGTCTGCTCTGTCGGCAAGACCTACCATAGAAAGAAGTTCTCTTGCGTATTTTTCAACTTCTTGCTTGTCACGCTTCTGAACCTTTAAAGGCGCCATCATAATGTTCTGAAGAACTGTCTTGTGAGGGAAAAGGTTAAAGTGCTGGAACACCATACCCATTTTCTGACGGTGCTGATTGATGTTGACCTTTTTGCCGTTAATGTCAACGCCGTCAAAAATTATCTCACCGCTCGTTGGGGTCTCAAGAAGGTTAAGTGAGCGAAGAAGGGTGGACTTACCCGAGCCGGAAGGACCGATAACGACCACGACCTCGCCCTTTTTAATGTCAATATCCACACCGTCGAGCGCTTTTACCTTGCCGCCCAGATAGTGTTTTTTAAGGCCTTTTACCTCAATTAAAGTATCAGCGTTCACTCTTACGCAGCCTCCTTTCAAGAAGCTTTACAAGCTGTGTGAGAATAACTACCATTACAAGATAGATAAGCGCAACAGCGATAAGCGGCATAAACGCGGAGAAGGTTCTGCCGCGGATCTGGTCGCCTGCTTTTGTAAGGTCAATAACACCAACGTAGCCTGCAACCGAGGTCTCTTTTAAAAGCACGATAAACTCGTTACAGAGTGTGGGCAGAAC
>JAZSLO010000017.1:0-18272 GCA_045535415.1 Eubacteriales bacterium | reverse complement strand
AAGCTTTTGTAAAAGCTTGACAAAACAAATTAATGCATACCAAAACATACAAAAAGCCTCCCGATTTTACTCAGGAGGCTTTAATTTTATAAAGTCAAAACTTTATTTTACTTCAACAGTCTTTCTGCTTTCGGGAAGAGCAAGTCTGTTGATGATTGCCGCGATTTCACATCTCTTGATTGTGTTTTCGGGCAAGTAGTTGAACTGTCCGTCAACACCAATTACAACGCCTGCTTTGTAGAGTGCGAGAATGTCCATATAACCCGGAAGAGTTGAAAGAACATCGGGCACCTGAGTGAATGCGTTGATTTCCTTGAGCCATGTCTTATCAACAGCCTTAACTATGATTGTTGCAACCTGATATCTTGTTGCAGCCGCTTCATAGTCTGCATACTGACCTGCGGAAATAATGTTGTTTTCAATTGCGTAGTCAACGAAAGGTGCATACCACTTTTCGCCTGCTGCTGCTGTTTCATCAAGCTCTTTTCCATAGTAAATAGCGTGAGCTCTTGCGGCAATTGTGATAATTTCTGCAACAGAAACATCGCCGTTAGGATCGAATATCGTATCGTTTCTACCCTTCATAAATCCGAGAGCAACAGCCTTATCAACATCAGCGCTATACCAAGCTGTGCTTGCAACGTCAACAAAGTCGGGAATGTTTGTTGTTGTTTCACCGAACTTTGCTTCGAGTTTTTCTTCAACTGCAGGGTTTGAAGGAGCAGCGTTTGCAAACATAATGTGGTCTACATCGACTGTACCCTTTGCGCCATTTTCGAATACAAACTTAACCTGTGTTACTGTTCCTGACCAGCCTGAAAGTTTGCCCATATCAAATGTAGCAATTGAGTTCTGGCCTGTGATTTCAGATGTCACGGAGTTTGCTTCGATAAACTCGTCATCCTTATCTGTCTTGAAGTAAACCTTAACCTTTGCGCCCTTATCAAGATCCGCATTGGCCTTGATTGCAACGAATCTATGAGTCTTTGCATCAACTGCAAGTCCGTCAACTGTTGTAATGGAGTTTTCGCCTGTGCCGTCAGCCTCGAGCTTAAGTACACCGTCCACAAATCCGTTATTCTTAAATCCGGAAACTGCTTGAACTACTTCCCTGGAAACATCACTGTCAAATCCGATTGTGATAGTTCCCTCGCCTGATGTGAGTGTTGTAAACTTTGTAACCTTTGCAGGATCCTGCTCAGATACTGCAGGTGTCTGAGGTCTTTCGGGCTGAACTGTTGCCTCATATTCTTTTCTTGAACCCGACTTATCTGTTTCACCTGAAGAACCTGAATTGTCAGAAGTATTGAATTCATTGATAATGCCTTCTGCGATCTCTTCACTTGTAAGTGTAAGTTCGCTTATGCTGTAATCCTTAACAACACCTGTAGGAAGAACAAGCGCTACATCATAGATGTTTCCTGTCCAGTCTGCGTTCTGTGAAAGGTCAAAGGAAATGTAGTCAAGACTTGCGCGGATAGGTGAGTTGTCTTTAATTACTGTATACTTAAATTCGCCGTCCTGTGTATTCTTGAATCTCATCATCAATGCATCCTGTGTCATTGACTTATAGTTATAAGAATACTTGAGGAGGAGCATCTTTGAAGAATCTGTTACATTCATTGTGTCTGCAATCTTAACAATAGGAGTTACAACTGCATCACCAGAAGAAATCTTGATTCCAAGTTCGTTTGAAGTTGTTGTGATGTTCTGTTTTTCTTCCTCAATGTCGGAAGTTACGAGCATCTGTGTTTCTTGTTCGGAAAGGTCCTTGAGCGCGGGAGCAAGGTTCCATGTAGCATAGAATGTTCTGTCGTCTGTTACGGGAACTGTTCCATTGTAAAGCTTACCTGTTCCGCCGGGGTTGTTTGCCCAGCCCATGAACTTGTAGCCTGCTCTGTAAGGTGTAACAGGAGGAATGAGGTCGCCCATTCTTACAACTGTCATATATTCAGTCTGAGCTTCGCCACCAACCATCATTTCGCCGCCGTTGGCATTGAATGTTACCATTCTGTTATCGTCAACGAATCTTACATAGTCGATTCTCATCTTGTTGTTGAGAGTGTTACACGGGTCAAGTCTTATTCGTGTTATCTGACCTGTCCACTTGTCAACGCCATCCATCTTAACTCTTACATCAATAAACGCGCCGTTTGTCTTTGAGTAGGTGGTTCTGTTAGAGTCTGTTTCATTAAAGGCTGTTACACTTGCAGACTTGAAGAATACCTGGAAGTGCGAACCTGCTTCTGCAGACAATCTTACATCAACATTCTTGAGGTCGCTTGCGTTAATGGCAACATCCTTTTCCATAATCGGGTCAGTTGATGTAGGTGTAAATACAAGACAGCCGTCTTCGATTACGGGAGTTCCCATATTTGAGAATGTGAATCCTTCAAGGTCAGCCTCAGAGTTAAACTCGAAGGAGTAACCCTTTGTCCAAACTGCATAGAGTGTTGTCTCCTCAGAAATTGTAAAGGACTTTGTTGCTTCATATGCATCGGGGTCAAGTGACCAGCCAAGGAATGCAAAGCCTTCTCTTACGGGAGACTGTACCACAGGTTCATATATACCCTTTACATAAACGGGATCGGGCATATTTGTTACATCCATAGTTGTATTCTTATCAAATGTAACTTTATTCATAACAGCCTGACCTGAAATTGCAATTTCAAGTTCTGCCTTAACCGTGGGATCGTAAACACTTGTTGCACAAAGAATAACATTACCATTAAGTGTAGGATAGAGTCTTCCATTTGCCATATACGCTCTGTCACTTGTTGTTACATCATCAGCGTCTTCTGCATTTCTTACTGTCCATACAACATCAGTATTAGGAACATAACTTTCGCCAACTACTGTTGCCTTATATGTTTCATAACGGCCTTCGCGGACAATCGCATCGGGACCTTCAATTTCAACTGTTACGGGAACAAGAGGAAGTGTTGCATTGTATGTGTATGATGCGCTGAGAATGTTTGCGCTTTCATCGATTTCAACAACTGCATCTTCACCATCAATTGTTGCAAGTGTGCCCGCTTCAAGCTTAAGACCTGCATTGGGCTTAACCTTAACTGTTACAGTGTAAACAGTTTCAGCCATAAATGCGCCTTGTTCGTTAAATTCCGGTGACCATTCAACCGAAACAACATTGTATGTGTTCTGAACAGCCGCACTTAATGTGGGTGCTCCCCAGGTTGTGGGAGTTGCAATACCTGTGATATTAACTGTTTCGTTTGTGGGATCATTCTTTACAAACTTGATGCTTCTAACGCCCCATTCAGGGAATCCGTCATAAGGATCAATAAAGATTCTTCCTATCGTACCCTTCCAGTTATCGTGGCAGGATACATCATATGTGTACTTATAGCAAACTGTGCCGTCGATTGTGATTCTTTCGCCGCCGACAAGTGTTGCTGCATTATTTGTATCAAGTGTATTTGCGTTTTCTGCACTTGAGAAATAAAGTGCAGGCTTGAATGTGGGTGTGAATCTGTTAGTGAATGTTTCATCGTTATATACGCCGTAAATTCTTCCGTCATATATAACTTCTATCTTACCATAATCTGCAGCCTTTACGAGTGTAGGAACTGTCTTGATATATGTGTCGTCAGAGTTTGCGGCAGGAACTACAACAGCGTTCTTTCCATCAAATTCAAGTGTGCCGAAATCGCCTGTAGAAACATCTCCAAGGTGACGCTCATTCGAGAAATCAAAGCTATCGTACAATTCATAAAGTGCATAGAGTGTTCTTTCTTCCACACCCGAAACAGATGTTACCATTGTGCTTGCATCATCTTTTACGGATGTCCAGCCCAACCAACGCTTGTTGTCAGGCTTTGAAAGAGGAGCGTAGGTGTCAAGTCTGATAGACAAATCTGAGAATACTCTTCTTTCGTTGAGCACCTGTCCGTCATTGTCTTCTTCAACAAGAGTAATCTTGGAAGCTACTGACTGCTCGGGAGTAATGGGGTCTGTTGCGGGGAATGTATACGCCACAACAACTGTTCCGTCGTCGTTATACTTTCTGATAAACGCTTCCTGACCGTTTATTGTAGCATAGGGCTTTGAGGAAAGTGCAAAGCCTTTCTGTGAATCAAGAGTTACATTTACTGTATATGCTGTGTTTCCGTTGAAGTAGTAGTCATAAAGAAGTGTTTCTTCCCATGTTACATCAACTACCTTATATTTGGAAGAATCGACAGCCACTGCATCTGTATCAGCTTCCTGTCTTGCCACGGGAGTATCAATTCCTGTGATAGCAACTTCTTCAACAACAGGGTTTACAAATCTTACATAGTCAAGTCTGAATTTCGGAGTCTTCGCGCGCTTTGCAATATCTACGCGGAGATTGATAATGTTATCTCTCCATGTATTTCTGGGAGTTCCGTTCTGGTTGGTTGTCATATCCATAAATACAGACTGGAATGTGTCAATACCTTTACCCACAAAGTAAGTTCTCTTGGCAGTTGCGCTATACTGAGCCTGGTTCTGCGCAGGACCGCCTGCCCATGTACCCGAAATTACATTGCCTTCTCTGTCTTTTGAAGCAAAGTAAGTAGTAATTTCGTCGTTGGTTTCTGTATCTGATGACGCAAGTCTAACTTCGAGCATTGAATACTTGGATGCGTCAATAATCCACTCATCTGTCCATGAAAGCTGTGCGGTACCTGTAAAGTCATACTCTATGTACGAGGGTCCGTATGTTACATTGGAAACACCTGAAGGAACAGGATCTGATTTTGAATCATAGTCAACAATAAGACCTGCCTTATACCATGTAGCATAAAGAGTGATGTCTTTCTTGAGATCAACTTCTGTTATAACTGCATCGTAGTTATACTTTTCTGTCGACCATCCGCCGAATACAAAGCCTTCTCTTACGGGCTTTTCATAAGGAAGAATGATAAGTCCCTTATCAACTATGTTTTGGGGCATATTATCAACATCTGCCAAAGTACCCTTTTCGAATGTGATTGTCTTATCGGGTGTCTGGTTTGTAATGACAACATCAACACTTGCACTCTTTGATGCGTCATAAACACTTGTTGCAGTTACTTTTACAGTACCATTTCTGAGTGCCTTAAGAGTTGTTCCGTCAAGAACTGCAAGGTGTTCGTCGTCAATTGTCCATACAACATCGTAGGAATCAATTGTTGCAGAAGGATTTACTGTTGCAACAATTACAGAAAGTGCAATTGTTCCGTCGGGAGTATTGATTGCATTGCCGCTTGTAATTGTAACAGTGATTGGTTCCTTATATATTGTTTCGGGGAATGTGTATGAAAGCACAACATCTCCGTTTGCATCAACTGTTGCAGGTACTGTTTCGCCGTTGAATTTAGCAGACACAGCACTTGCAAATTCATAGTTTGCGTTAGGTGTGAGAACAACCTTTGCTGTATATGCAACAGGGCTTGCAAATACATCTGTAACTTCAGGAGACCATGTGATTGACTTTACAGTGTAGTTTGCACCTGTAGGAAGAATTGCTGTCATATCGGGAGCGAGATTTGCTTCCGGCGCATCAATTCCCGAAACCTCTACTTCCTTCATAGGAGGAGCCTTGTATTCAAGTTTGATGTTGTCAACGCCGAAGAATGTGGAAGATGTGCCTGTATTGAACTGGAACGCAAGTCTTGCTGCATATCTTGCAGGAGTTGTTCCGGCAACATCTTCTTCTCTTATTGTCCATGTAACAACAGTATTCTTGCCATTAGGCTTGAGAGTTGAGCTTATGTCAGTTGAAGTGAATGTGAAATATTCCGGCCTTGTTGACGAATAGGGATAACTATTTGAGTTCCAAGCAGGATTTGATACAACTCTGCCATCACAAACTATATCAAAAGTAAGTCTGTAATCACCGGGCTTAATAAGTCCGTACTGCTCGTCAGCAAAGGAAATACCCATATAACCGTAACCATTTGCGTTAGGAGTTATCTTCACATACTTGTTATTGTTGGTTGTGTCATCAACAAAAGTAACCGCACTTGCAGTTGCAGACATATACCAATTTGTAACAAGTGAGTTTATTCTTGGTGCATATCCTATATTTGTCTGCTTATAGGGATCAATAGTACCCGCAGAAGCAAGGATATTTGTTGCTGTAGCGGCTGTCATGCCTTCAAAGTTCTGTTCGAAAACAAGAACATAACCGTCAGCGCTCATAAGAGCCCCTGTCTCTTCAGAATTGAGAACAGCAGCGTCTGTGATCTCATCAGACGATTCAACAACTTCTGCTGCGGGCATTGCAAATGCACACATTGAAAGAAGCATTGAAAGGGTGAGAATCAAGCTTAAAATTCTTTTCATAGTTCCATCTCCTATAATGAGTTCTTGCCATAAGTATGGGTATACTTATAACAGTATAAAGATACGGATACATTATACAATGAGATGTAAAAAAAGTCAATATAACTTACAAAAAAATCCTCATTTTTGACGCGATTTTACTTATTTTTCACAACTTCACAAAATATTGATTACATTTTTTTGTTTTTTACAACATATTGTTAAGCTTACACAAAAAAATAAAAGTTTTGCACAATCCCGCGCAAAACTTTTAACATATTTTGTTTTATCCTCTTACATATCGGAAAATCTTTTAAGTCCCACGAAAGAGTTTCCTGCAACAATATAGTGTTCTTTGAGCAAAACTCCGATCTGAGAAAGAAGACTTCCCGCCGAAACAGTTATTGATTTGTCCTGCAAAGACGGCGAAAGGCTTCCGTCTGGATGGTTATGTGCAAGAATCACTTTTGCGGCATCTTTCAAAAGACAAAGTCTCGTAAGACCACGAAGGTCGATGCCTGATGCCGTAAAACTGCCCTCTCCTATCTTTTGCGAACATATAAAATTATCTCCCGCATCAAGCAAAATGGCAATTACACATTCAGTCTTCTCTTCACAAAGAAGCCTTGCCGCAAATTCTCCGCCGGCATCGTATGCTGACAGATTGTTCTTTGCGCCCTTATCCGCCGAATCGGGGCTTGACAGATATTTTGACAAGTTTCCGATAAGGTTTAAAAATGTCGCAGAAGATTTTCCGACTCCCTCGTTCTTGCAAAGCTCCTCAACGGGCATTGACAAAACTTCCCTTAGAGAGCCGTATTTTTGGATAAGCCTATGTGCTGTCGGGTTTGTATCGGCTCTTGGAATTGAGTGAAACAGCAAAAGTTCAAGAATTTCATGTTGTGCAAAAGCTCCAAGGCCGTTCTTTGCATACCTTTCTCTTAATCTTTGTCTGTGATTCTTGTGAATGTTGTTGTTTGCCATATAGTCAGTCCTTAACCCTTTTGGTTTTCTTGTCCGCGCTCATCTTTTTCCGTCATAAAACTCTCATCTATATTTCTTATATAGATATCCGCTTTTGCCTGGTCGGTTTTATGCTCTCTTAGAAGATGCGCCTCTAAAAGTCTGTATTCATATTTCTGAACGCTCTTATCTGTAAGAATTCTGTACTCAAGTTCGATATGCGTTTTTCCGTTGCGGAACATTTCAAGAAGACTTAGCCTTGAGAGCGTGTTGAAAAACTCATTTCTGTCTGCGTAGTGTATAGATGGGATAATGAGATTTTCAAGGTCGCTGTCATAATTGTTTCTGAGAGTTGAATCGCCTTTAATTGCCGCAAAATACGGCTCGTTATTCCACACAAAACGCCACTTGTTACTCTCAAGAAAAATCTCTATTCCCGATGTGTTATACGATACAAGATTGTTTTTAAAACTTTCCCTGTCAAATTCCGCGCCTGCGGGAAGGTCGGTCTTTTGCGCTCGTCTCACAATGCCCATAACGACCGAAGCGTCGCCCTCCGCGTCATTCACCGCGCTCAAAACATACATATATTCCTCTGTTTTTTGCTGTTTTTCACAAAACGCATAAAACTTTATATCTTTACCCTTTGAACAAAGACTCAGGTTGTTTTTGAGTTTTCGTGCATCGTCAGGACCAAGCCCCTCGGTTCTTACAATATGTTCAAGCCCGTTTTTCTCGGTCTTTGAAAGATTGATTGTGCCAAATTCATTTGCCACATATACAGCCTCTCCCGTTTTTCTGTAGTACAGAAAAATTCTTACAGACGGCTCCCAAAGCGCCCCCGCAATTATGCTTTCCCGAAGTTTCATCTGATAATCAACATCGCTCTTGTCGTTTTTTACTTTGGAAACTCTGCCGTAAATCCACAGAACAAAAATGACAAGCCCTGCAATTGTTACTGCAAATACATAAAGCAAATTGGTGCTGCTTTTATTGAAATTTTCAAACGCAATGCTTTTGGGAACTATCTGCAGAGCATACCAGTCGGAAATTTCAAGCGGTAGATACGCACACATAAGTTCTCTTCCATTCTGGTCAACAATTCCCGTATATCCGCTTTTTTTGTTTTTCAGGTCTCTGAAAAAATCTTCTTTTGAAAAGCCTTTTTCAAATTCAAGTTTGCTTACAGCGCCTATCTGCTGCATTGTTATATCAAGCCATTTACCTGTATCAACAAGCACTCTGCCACTTTCCGATTCAAACATCATAAGGCAAGACTGCCCGTCAAAGCCCGACGAATTTATGTATGTTGAAAAAGCGTCTGTCTGTATTTCACCATACAGCTTTGCATCATATCTTTCAATGGGCACAAAAATTCTGAATATGCTTTTTCCGTCATTTGCCGAAAAAGTACCCTCACCGATGGTTACATCGCCATCGAGTCCCGAAAGGCTTGTTTCATTGCTCCATTCTATACTCTGATACCCTTTTCCGTCACCGCAGAAACTTGCGCCGTTATCAAATTTTATTCCGAATCTTGAAAAAAGAGCGTCGTTTTTGTAAGACCCCAGAATCTGCACTGCGTCATATCCCGTAAGCGAGTCGCAGTCCGAGAGCATTCCCGACAAGACTTTAAGTCTTGCAGCCGCAGACACTACCTGCATTTCAAGTTTGCGCCCGCTCTGGAGAGCCGATTCCATAAGCATTGCGTATGCCGAGTCCTTGCTCTGCTTATATGCGTTTGAAACAAGTGTAACGGCAACTGCTACAACAAATATCAAAAGCACAAGCGCGCCTCTTAGAATGCCGTATCTGTCAGATATGCGTATTTTATTGAGATATTCTCTCAAAGTTCTCTTCATTTTGCCGTCACCCCTTTTAACAAATTATCATTTTTATAGTAACATACTGTTTGTGTCTTTACAACTCAAAAAGCACTTCTTTTAAAAAATGTTTTACATTTGTCTAAATTTGTGCAAAATTTCCCGCTTTTTTCGCCTTTTGCGCTCTTGACAAGACTTTTTATTTGCATTATTATTTAAATAGATATATTGTTTGACGTTTTATTGAAGAGGGGATGCGAAAATTGAAAGAAATTAAATTGAAAAATCTTATGATGATTATGCTGTCGGTTTTTATTGTATTTCTTGCAATACACTATTGGCCGTCAATCTCGGCGGTTCTGGGAGTTCTTGTGTCTGCATCTGTTCCTCTTATCGTCGGTTGTCTTATTGCGTACATTGTCAATATCCCGATGAGCTATTATGAAAGAGTTTTGTTTTTCGCGGCAAAATCCTCTTTTTCAAAGAAGATAAAGCGTCCCGTGTGCATAATTCTTGCGGTTTTAAGTATAATCGCAATTGTTGCGGCGGTTCTCACTCTCATAATTCCCGAATTTATAAACGCGGTTGACCTTATAATCCAGCAAATCCGCGCATTTATAAAAAATCTCGAAAACATACCACGCATTTACAATCTTATACCAAAGGAAGTTATCCAGAGACTTTCATCAATGGACTGGGAAAGCACTATAAAACAAGCATGGGGATTTCTTGTAAACGGTATAGGCGGAACGGTGAATGTTGTGTTCTCGACAATAAGAAGCATATTCTCCTCTGCGTTTGATGTGTTTATCGCAATAGCCTTTTCGCTTTACATTCTTGCATTCAAGGAAAAAATATCCCGTCAGATAAAAGTTTTGCTTTCGACTTATGTCAAGAAAGACAAGCTCAATGTTGTTTACAGAATAAAAGATACAGTAAATGTTACATTCCATTCGTTTATTGTAGGTCAGTGCTTTGAGGCGGTTGTGCTTGGAACGCTCTGCACTCTCGGAATGGTTGTATTCCGCTTCCCCAATGCAATGTCAATCGGTGCGCTTGTGGGACTTACGGCGCTTATACCTATTGCAGGTGCATGGATTGGAGCAGGCATTGGCGCATTCCTGATTTTCACGGTATCTCCAATAAAAGCTCTCTTGTTTATAGTTTATATAGTTGTTCTTCAGCAGCTTGAAAACAATCTTATTTACCCAAAAGTTGTGGGAACATCAATAGGTCTTCCCGGCTTTATGGTACTTGCCGCAATTACAATCGGTGGCGGAACACTTGGTATTGGCGGTATGCTTTTAAGCGTTCCGCTTGTTGCATCGATTTACAAACTTGTTAAAAACGATGTGGAAAAAAAGCAGCTGGCTTTGGCAGATACGAAAAAAGCCGAAAAAGTTGAGCCTCCGGCTCAAAACAGTTAATTTGTATAAAAATTGTGATGACGGCAAAAAGCCGTCGGCACCTTTTTTACTTACAAAAACTATTAAAATATCTGTCTATGGCTTCGGAAATTATCTTGACAGCAAAGTTTCTCTCCTTGACTTCATCAACTGCCGTTGTCTTATTTTCAAGGTTCTTGTAAACCGTGAAAAAGTGGCGCATTTCATCAAAAACATGTGCGGGAAGCTGGTCGATATCCGTATAATGATTGTAATTGGGATCATTGAACGGAATTGCAATAATTTTTTCGTCGTTTCTTCCGTTGTCAATCATTGATATAACACCGATAGGATATGCCCTTACAAGTGTCAGCGGTTCAAGAGGCTCTGCACACAAAAGAAGAACATCAAGAGGGTCTCCGTCATCACCATAGGTTCTTGGAATAAATCCGTAATTTGCAGGATAATGAGTTGATGTATAAAGTATTCTGTCAAGGATTATAAACCCTGTTTCCTTGTCAAGTTCATACTTCTTTTTTGACCCCTTTGTGATTTCAACAACACATATAAAATCCTCGGGTTTTATTCTTGACGGGGCAATGTCATGCCATATATTACTCAAAAAAATCACGCCTTTCGGAAATTTTCATTTTGCTTATAAAAGTTCTTTGATAAGTTTCTTTACATCATCTTTGCAAAGATATGAGGGCGGAACATCAAAGAGAGTTTTGCAGCCCTTCTGTCCCTCTTTGTTCATTTTAAATGCTGCTCTTGCACAGGCACATAAAACACTTGCGGTAAACTCGGGGTTTGAATCAAGCTTCAATGAATACTCAATTATATGTCCGTTTTCTTCGTTAAGTCCTGTTTTTCCGCTTCTTATAACAAAACCGCCATGGGCGATGCCAGAATGGTTTTTCTCAAACTCTTCTTTTGAGATAAAATGAACTATTGTATCATAATCTGCAAAATAGTTGGGCATTGTTTTTATCTCATTCTCAATTTTAGCCGTATCTGCGCCCTCTTTTGCAACAACAAAGCATTCTCTTAAATGCTTTTCTCTTGTGGAGAGTTCGGGGTTTTGACCACTTCTCACTTTTTCAAGTGCCTCGTCTTTCGGGATTGTATACTGCTTTGCGTTTTCAACGCCGTCAATTCTTCTTATGGCATCAGAATGCCCCTGACTTACGCCCTTGCCCCAGAAAGTGTAGTCTTTTCCGCAAGGAAGAACTGCCATTGAGTAAAGTCTGTTTATAGAAAACATACCGGGGTCCCATCCTGCAGAAATAACCGCAATTTTGCCAGACTCCATCGCACTTTTATTGACATTTTCAAAATGCTCGGGGATTCTTGCGTGCGTATCAAAGCTGTCAACAACATTAAAATGTTTTGAAAGGAAAGGCGTTTGCTCGGGCAAATCTGTTGCACTGCCCGAACAGATTATAACAACATCAATATCACTTTTATATTTTTCAATGTCGCAAAGATTATAAACCTTTGCGCCCGTAAGAGTTTTAACGGACTCAGGATTTCTTCTTGAAAAGATGCCGAAAAGCGACATATCTTCATTTTGTCTTATGGCACATTCAACACCTCTGCCAAGGTTTCCGTAGCCTGCTATTGCAATTCTTATACTCATATTTTTTCTCCAATCGGCTTTATATTTTTGACACAACGACATTTGCACATCCTGAAAGTGTACACTTTACACCTGCAGGAACAAAAATGCTGTCGCCGCATTTTGCATCAAAACAAACATTTTCGCTTGAAAGAGTGAGGTTTCCGTCTGTTACAACAAGTGAAACAAAAGAATCCTTTTCAAAAATCTCCGCTTTATCTTCAAGGTGCATATCGCACACATCAAAATACTCGCACTTTGCAAGATTTTTGATGGAATATCCGTCAAACTTCTCAACTTTTCCACCTGCAAAATCGCAGGTTTCATTTTTGTTTGTGTTTGTAACCTTGAGAGCCTTTTCTATATGAAGTTCTCTCTTCTTTCCGTCAGCACCCACTCTGTCATAGTCAAAAACTCTGTAGGTTGTGTTGGAATTCTGCTGAACTTCGCAAAGTAAAATTCCCTCTCCTATTGCGTGCAAGGTTCCAGGGGCAATAAAGAAAACATCGCCTTTCTTAACCTTTACGGTCTTGCACAAATTAAGAAGTGTTCCATCCTTTATGGATTTTTCAAATTCCTCTTTTGTTACATCCTTTTCAAATCCGAAAATAAGTTTTGAATCCTCTTTTGCGTCAAGGATATACCACATTTCCGTCTTTCCGTATTCGCCCTCAACTTTGAGTGCAAATTCGTCGCTCGGGTGAACCTGAACCGAAAGTTTATCCTTTGCATCAATAAGTTTTACAAGAATGGGGAAATATTCAAACCTGTCGCATTTTTTACCAAGTGCATCTTTTCCCCACAAAGATAAAACTTCTGTGAGAGTTTTTCCGGACATTTCGCCATTCAAAACCTCACTTTGTCCGTCCTTGTGGCACGAAAGCACCCACGCTTCCGCGCATTTATCACCGGTCATTTCAAAGCCGAACTCTGTATGGAGTCTTGTTCCTCCCCAGAGATAGTCTTTTGTTTTGCTCTTAAGTAAAAGTGGATAATACATCATATCAAACCTCTATCTCCATTCCGTCAAAAGATACTTCAAAGCCGTACTGCTTTGCAATTTTTGAAAAATCTTCATAAAGCACATCTTTTCCGTTGTGCGAAAAATGATTTAAAACAAACACTGTATTTTTATCTGCCGCACCGATTTGAAGAAGTCTTTGTTTTTCTTCGGCGCACTTTAAAAGATTCATGTGCCGTCCCGGTTTATATTCGGGGTTATTTGCAAAAGTGCAGTCAAACGACACAAGATTCAAAGGCTTTTTGAGAGTCTTTAAATATTTAAAAGCCTCATCTTCAATTCCGCTTGTATCGTTTGCATAGAAAATGCTTTTACCGTCTTTTTCTATTATATATAAAAGCGGAGTCGTGCTCTCGTCGTGCAGTGCACGCAAAGGTGTTATTTCATACCCTTGCGCCTCGAACTTTTGAAGTGGCTCTGCAAGGCAGGTTTTTAAAATACTTTCATCAATTTTCTTTGATTTTATTATGTTGTTTGTTATTTTATAACCGCTTTTATCACTATAAACACAAAGCGGTGTGTCATCATTTGTTTTTGCAAATTTTTTACTTCTCATATTGAAATCAGGTGCATACAAATGGTCATCGTGCGAGTGTGTAATAAGGCACACTTTTATATCGTAAAGAGGAATGTTGTTTGAAACAACATGAAAATATGTATCCTGCGGGAAATCTATAAGAATTTTATCGTCAACAATAGCCTGACTTCTTGTGCGGATATTCTTTCCTCCCCTGCGCCTTGCCTCTCTACAGGTTTCACACCCACAGAAAAGTCCCGGCACTCCCTCTGCCGCCGCAGTTCCGAGATACTTTATCTTCATTTTTCCTCCGAATTTATCAAAAAGAATTGTTTTACTATGTAAGTATAGTACAAACATATGTATTTTTCAAGAATATTTTTTGATTTTTTACACTTTGCCCCCAAAGGCACATTCACACACAAAAAGACTTTCTCATAATCTACTGTGGGGGTGAAAATATGACAAACTTTAATTGTAATTGCAATCGTTCAGGCACACCTTGCAGCTGCTCGGCAATTTCCGTTATTGCAAGTATCATTATAGGACTTCTTACGGGATTTTTAACTTTTTCCGCGACAATAACTGTCGGTGCTGCATTTTTATGGGTAGCCTTTGGTATTGCAGTAGTATACCTTTTGGTAATTCTTCTGGGAACAGCTCACGCAAAGGGAAATTCAAAGGCATGTATATGCTTTAATCTTCCTTTCTTGCTTATCGGCATTCTCGGTACAATTCTTTCAAGTCTTATTCTTCTTGCAGTTGGCTTTGCAGCAACAAGTGTTATAGGTGCAATAATCACAGGTTTTCTTTTACTGTTCTTCACGCTCTTTATAACACAAACAGCGTGTCTTACCATATGCCTTGCAGATTGTAATGACGATGATTTTTAAATAAGTCTTAATCCTCAAAACAAAAACCTCTCATACGGCGCAAAAGTCGTATGAGAGGCGTTTTTTATTCTTCAACAGAAATTTCAATTCCTTCATATTTGGGGTGAAGCTGGATATCCATAACACCGCTTTTATCTTTATATCCCCAGCCGACGCATTTTCCGCTTTTTGTCAAAACCATATAAAGATTTTGTGGGTCATACAAAATTCCATCTTCAAAACTTGAAAGCGTATCAAAGCCGAAAACAAGGCCGTTATCAAGGAAATAAAATTTCAAAAGGCAGTCAATTTCGTGTCTGTATCCGACATTTGCCTTTTTGAGCACAAGTTCTTTTTCGTCTGTATAATACTTTTCGCAAAACTCTTTGAAAGTTTCGGGACTATCCCCCAAAGGACAGTAAAGCGGACCTGTGGTCGAGCCATCAAGAGCAAGGCGAAAGCCGAATTTTGAATACAGGCTTACAAGTCTTTCGGTTCCTGCCGAGCAGAAAAGCGCAAGAGGTTTATCATCTCTGTTTTTTATATCATCAAACCAGAAGTCAAGCATTTTACCGCCAATGCCTTTTCCACGCACCTCTTCAAGCGTGAGAAAGTTTCCGAAATTTCCCACAGCACCATCGTGTTTTCCCCAGCCGTTCCAATGACGGCAAACGCATTTTCCGCTATCGTCAAGTGCGGCAAAATATGTGTCTGTGCAAAACTCCGACGCTTTTCCCTCAAGTCTGTATCTTATCATATCGGCATAAGACACACCCTCGTCTTTATTTTGCATCATTTCTTTGAGAGCCAAAAGTGCCTTTGTATTATCTTTTCCAACAAGAACTTTTTCAAATTTAATTTCCATAAAACAAACCCTTAAACAATAAGTGACAAAAGCATTAAAAGGAAGGGACAAAGTATCATTATACTGTCAAATCTGTCAAGCACACCGCCGTGTCCCGGGAAAAGCTTTCCGTAGTCCTTTATCTTATAGTTTCTCTTTATTGCCGACGCAATAAGGTCGCCAATCTGGGATATTACCGACAAAATAAGACCTAAGAGTGCAAGTCCTGCAAATCTTAAAGCAAAACCGCTGACTTTTTGAATTATAAAGCCGTATATCAAAAATGAAATTATACAAAATACTATTCCGCCAAGAGAGCCTTCAACTGTCTTTTTAGGACTCACCTTTGGTATAAGCTTATGTTTTCCGAAAAATACGCCCGTAAAATACGCAAAAGTATCTGTTATCCACGCGGCAACAAAGGGAAGAAGATAAACATACTGTCCCACATTATTTCCTTTTGCATCTTGTATGTATCTGAGCGAAAGCATCGCGCAAAAGCACAAAATTACATATGCACACGGTGCAAATGCCGCAAAACTGTCTTTTGATGAGATTTTATCCGCAAAAAATACGGGTGTGGAAAGCAGATACATTAAAAGCATCAAAAGCGTTACATAACACGCATTCATTCCAAGAAAATATGTTAAAAGCGGACACAAAACTGCACAAAAGAGTGTTGGCAGGGAAAGCGCAAATGTGCGTATTTCTCCGATACAGGTCAGCATTTCCCAAACTCCTATAAGGGACAAAAGCGTTGCAAACGCAACATACAGCCATGTTCCCGAAAAATAAAACACAAAGAGCATTGAAAGGCCAAGAAGTGCCCCCGTTATAATTCTCTGTTTCATTATCAAAAATCCTCCGGGCACGAAATTTATTTTCGTGCAAATAAAACTTTTGCCTGTCTTTTCGGCAGGCAAAAGAATTATTTTAAAATTAAACTGTCATTATTTCCTTTTTCTTGTTTTCACAAGTTGTATCGGCGAGTTTTACAAACTTATCAGTGATATCCTGAATAAGCTTTTCCGAAGCCTTCTGTTCGTCTTCGGTCATTTCGCCGTTCTTCTTCATATCCTTGATTTTATCATTTGCATCGCGTCTTACATTTCTGATTGCAACCTTTGCATCCTCGCCAAGTTTGTCAACCTTCTTTGTAAGTTCTTTTCTTCTTTCTTCTGTGGGCTGAGGGAATGAAAGACGAATTGCTTTTCCGTCATTCTGAGGATTGATTCCAAGGTCAGATGCCAAAATTGCCTTTTCAATTTCCTTAAGTGCGCTTGCATCCCAGGGAGTGATAAGAAGAGTTCTCGGGTCGGGAGTTGATACTCCTGCAATCTGATTTATAGGCATTGATGAGCCGAAATATTCAACACTAATCTTATCAAGCACGGAAGGGCTTGCCTTACCAGCACTTATTGAACCAAATTCATATTCAAGGCTCGCAATCGATTTTTGCATTTTTTCTTCAAACTGTTTTGTTTCGATTTTCATAAAAAGTTCCTCCGATATTTATCTTAAAATAATTAACTTAAATTAAAGCGATACAACAGTACCAATCTTTTCGCCTGTTACTGCCTTATAAATATTCTCGGGGTCATCAAGACCAAAGAGAAGTATGGGCAAATTGTTATCTCTTCCAAAGGCAGATGCAGTTGAGTCAATAACAGTCAAATCGTGATGCAGAATATCTGCATAGCTTATTGAATCAAGTTTCTTTGCATTTGCATCTTTCTTTGGGTCTGCTGTATAAACACCGTCAATATTCTTTGCGAAAAGAACTATTTCTGCACCAAGTTCTGCAGCTCTCAAAACTGCCGCCGTATCTGTTGAAAAATAGGGGTTACCCGAACCACAGGCAATAATTACAACTCTGCCCTTATCCATATGTGATACTGCTTTATTTCTTATGTAAGGCTCTGCAACCTGATTCATCTGGAGTGCCGTCATTGTTCTTGTTTCAACGCCGTTATCCTCAAGCACCGACTGCATTGCAAGAGAGTTTATAACTGTTGCAAGCATTCCCATATGGTCGGCTCTTGTGCGGTTCATTCTCTTTCCCGCGCCCCTCCATATATTCCCGCCGCCGATTATAATACCGAAGGACACGCCCTCGTTTACACATCTTTTTATCTGCTTTGCAATGGTATCAACAAAATCAAAGTCTATAATTCCGTGCTCGCCATCTTTCATAAGTGCCTCACCCGAAAGTTTAAGCACAACCTTTTTATACTTTATCATTTGCTTTTCCTCCGCACCTTTTACATTATTTTCTTTACTCTCATAACAGTATATCACATTATTTTATCAAGTTCAAGAAATTTTTTACAAAAATTATTCTGCTTGCTCCATTTGCTTTAAAGCCTCGTCAAGCTGCTCTTGTGTCGGAAGCGACGAAAACGCTCCGTGCTTTGTTACAACATAAGCGCCGACTGCGTTTGCATAAAGTGCCGCATCGTAAATATCTCCGCCATTTATAAGGAATTTATGCGTGAGCGCTGCAGTAAAGGAATCCCCTGCCGCAGTTGTATCAACGGCTTTTCCAAGTTCCACAGGTGCTATATGCTTATAGTGAAGTCCGTCATACACAAAACAGCCTCTGTTTCCGAGTTTAAGTACAACATACTCGGTATCAACCATCTGGCAGATTGTCATTGCGGCTCTCAGACAGTTATCCGCACAATTGGGATTTATACCCGTAAAGAAAAGTGTTTCGCTTTCATTAGGCGAGAAAACACACAATTTTCCGAGTCTTGACAAATCAAAGTCTGATTTAGCAGGTCCTGCATCAAGGAATACCTTTGCACTCTGACGGTTTGCTTCGTCTATTGCATAATAAACGCTCTCATTTTCAATTACGCACTGAATAAGCAGTGCATCGGGACAGCAAGTGAATGCGTCCTCAATATCGGAATTTGAAAGCTTGGCATTTGCACCCGGG